>JANQTR010000055.1 GCA_030731635.1 Erythrobacter sp.
CGACGTCAACAGCCACTTCCTCAAGCGTTTCGGATCGGGCCTGCTGTTTTCGGTAATCGGCGGGCTGGGCGCTGTTGCGACCGGCGGGATTGGCGGCGTCATCGTGGCGGGCGGGGCGCAAGGCGCAGCCAATACGGCCGTGCAATCCAACGGCGATATCAGCCCCACCATCCGCGTGCGCATGGGCGAGCCGATCCGGGTATTCACCGCGCGCGATCTTGATTTCAGCACTGTCGGCAGCTGACCGGCATGAGCGCGGATATCCACCGGTTGACGGCCATGGGCGAAGACGATGGCAGCGCGCCCCTTTCGTCAGAACGCAGCGTCTATCTCGACGCCTATCTCGCGCCGTTTCGCCGCTGGCTTGACCGCGACACCGTGACCGAAATCATGGTCAACCGTCCGGGCGAGGTGTGGATTGAAGATGCCGCCAGCCCCGGAATGCAGCGGATCGATACGCCCGAAATTGACGACCGGCTGGTGCAGCGGCTGGCCGAACAGGTCGCGCGGGTCAGCCATCAGGGGATCAACCGCGAACACCCCCTGCTGGGCGCGACCCTGCCCGATGGCGCGCGCGTGCAGTTTTGCGGGCCGCCGGCCAGCCGCAAACATTGGGTGATGGCGATCCGCCGCCACCGCCGGTTGGACCTGCCGCTGGATGCCTATGATAACGGCCCGCTGGTGGGGGAGGGCACGCTTGATCTGCCTGATCCGCAGTTCCAGCCGATTGCCTATCTGCGCGCGGCGATCAGGGCGCGGCGCACGATCCTGATTTCGGGCGGCACCAGCACCGGCAAGACCACTTTTCTCAACGCCATGCTGGGCGAAATCCCGCGCGCCGAACGCGTGGTGCTGGTCGAAGATACGCCTGAGCTGAAATTCCCCGGCGAAAACGCAGTCGGTCTCGTCGCGATCAAGGGCGAATTGGGCGAGGCCAAGGTCACCGCCAACGAATTGCTGCAAGCCGCCCTGCGTCTGCGGCCGGACCGGATCGTGCTGGGCGAATTGCGCGGCGCGGAAAGCGTGAGTTTTCTGCGCGCGATCAACACCGGGCATCCGGGCAGTTTTTCAACCATCCACGCGAATTCGCTGCGCGGCGCACTTGAACAGCTTTCGCTGATGGTGATGCAGACCGGCATCGGGCTTACCCGGTCAGATACCATTGCCTATGCCGCCAGCGTGATCGACGTGATCGTGCAACTGGGCCGTGACGCCAATGGCAAGCGCGGTATCACGCAGATTTCGGATAGCCGGGATCTGGTTTGAGGTGGGGCGGGGCCGCTCGTCCTTTTAGGCAGCCTCACATAAATTGACATTGATGTGACAGACACTCCAAGGTGATTTACACTGTGCCGCCTTGCGAACATTGCAGGCGGGCGGGGCGCCAGGATGAATGCACCGGCGCAAGGCGGAACAGGAAAGCAATGAGCACGTCACCGATCGCTAGAGAGGATGTTCCCGCAGGCGCGGGCGCGGTGCAAATGGCAGAGCTGGCCCCCGACGAATCGCCTTATTTCAACCGCGAATTATCGTGGTTGCAGTTCAATCAGCGCGTTCTGGCCGAAGCCAGCAACGAAAAATATCCGCTGCTTGAACGGCTGCGGTTCCTGTCGATTTCTGGCAGCAATCTTGATGAATTCATGATGATCCGGGTGGCAGGGTTGGTCGGGCAGGTGCAGCGCGGGCTGGAGACACCCTCGCTCGACGGGCGTAGTCCGTCACAGCAACTGTCTGCAATGCGCGAAAAGCTGGTGGAACTCAGCGCAATCCAGCAGGCGATCTGGCGTTCGGTGCAGGGCGGTCTGGCGGGCGCGGATATCCACATTGCCGACGAACAACGTGTCAGTCCGGTGGCGCACAAGTGGCTCAAATCCTATTTCCTCAACGAAATCCTGCCGATCATCACGCCCCAGGCATTGGACCCGGCGCACCCGTTCCCGTTCGTGCAGAACGAAGGCATGGGGCTGCTCTTCACGCTGACCCGTGATGCCACGCGCGAACAGTTGATCGAGATGGTGCTGATCCCCAGCGCGCTACCGCGCTTCGTGCGGGTGCCTGACAGCGTAATCGAGGGTAGCGGGGTGCTATATATCTCAATCGCGCGGCTGATCCAGCGCTATGCCGAAGCGCTGTTTCCCGGATTTACCATTCAAGGCGACGGCCTGTTCCGGGTGCTGCGCGATAGCGATATCGAAATCGAGGAAGAGGCCGAAGATCTGGTGCGCACCTTCCGCAGCGCGATCCAGCGCCGCCGCAGGGGCCAGGTGATCCAGCTGGAACTGGAGGAGGATTTCGACCCGGCGGCCGAAGCGCTGCTGCGCGATCAGCTCGGCATCAACGAAGCCGCTGTGATCAAGACCGATGGCATGATTGGGATCGACGGGCTGGCCGAAATCGTCCGCGAAGACCGGCCCGATCTCAAATTCGATGCCTATTCCCCGCGGCTGCCCGAACGCGTGCGCGAACATGACGGCGATGTCTTTTCCGCGATCCGCGAAAAAGACATTGTCATCCACCACCCTTACGAAAGTTTCGAAGTGGTGGTCGATTTCATCCGTCAGGCTGCCGCCGATCCTGATGTCGTGGCGATCAAGCAGACGCTGTACCGTGCCGGATCACAATCGGCGGTGATCGGCGCGCTGATCGAAGCGGCCGAGGCTGGCAAATCGGTCACCGCCGTGGTCGAACTGAAAGCCCGGTTTGACGAGGAACAGAACCTCAAATGGGCCAGCGCGCTTGAACGGGCGGGCGTGCAGGTGATCTACGGCTTCACCGACTGGAAAACCCACGCCAAGGTGGCGATGGTGGTGCGCCGCGAAGGCGATGGGTTCCGCACCTACTGCCATTTCGGCACCGGCAATTATCACCCGGTGACCGCCAAGGTTTACACCGATCTCAGCTTCTTCACCGCCGATCCCAAACTGGGGCGCGATGCGGCCAAGATGTTCAATTTCGTCACCGGCTATGTCGAACCCCATGCGCTCGAACGCATCCACATCGCCCCGATTGATCTGCGCGCCGAAATCTACAGCCGCATCGATATTGAAATTGCCAACGCGCAAGCTGGCAAGCCGGCTGCGATCTGGTTCAAGTGCAACCAGCTGACAGACCAAGGCGTGATCGACCGGCTTTATGCTGCCAGCAATGCCGACGTGCAGGTCGAACTGGTGGTGCGCGGTATCTGCTGCCTGCGTCCGGGGATCGCGGGTCTTTCGGAAAATATCCGGGTCAAATCGATCATCGGCCGTTTCCTCGAACACAGCCGTATCTATGCCTTCGCCAATGGTCACACCATGCCCAGCGCCCATGCGGCGGTGTTCATTTCGTCAGCCGACCTGATGGGCCGCAATCTGGATCGCCGGGTCGAAACACTGATCCCGATCCTCAACCGCACGGTGCATGATCAGGTGCTGCAGCAGGTGGTGCTGGCCAATATGCTCGATACTGAACAAAGCTGGTGGTTGCATCCCGATGGCAGCTATTCGCGCGTTACCGCATCCAAGGCAGGCGGGATCAAGCCGTTCAACTGCCACCGCTATTTCATGACCAACCCATCGCTATCCGGGCGCGGCGGGGCATTGGAGGCGGGCGCTGTGCCCAAGCTGAGCTTGCGCCGGGGGGCGGCCTAGTGCCCTATTCACGGCGACGGGGTGACCATGCCGGCACGATTGCAGGCAGCCGACCCGAACGCGCGATCATCGATATTGGTTCGAACACGGTGCGGTTGGTCGTCTATGGCGGTACGATGCGTGCGCCCACGGTGCTGCTCAACGAAAAAGTGACCGCCAAACTGGGGCGCGAGATTGCGGCGACCGGGCGGCTTGCTGACGAGGCAATGGCGCTGGCCTTGCGCGGGTTGAAGCGGTTTGCGCTGCTGCTTGCCGATCTCAGGATCAGCGATATCGAGACCGTGGCGACAGCAGCGGTGCGCGACGCTGCCAATGGCCCCGAATTTGTCGAAGAGCTGCGCAGCATCGGTCTCAACCCGCGGGTCATTTCGGGCGAGGAAGAAGCCTTGCTAAGCGCCCACGGCGTAATCGGCGCCTTTCCCGACGCGCGCGGGATTGTGGCGGATCTGGGCGGCGGCAGCCTGGAACTGGTGCGCGTTTCCGGCGGCATGACCGACAGCGCCAGCACCCTGCCGCTGGGCACCCTGCGGCTGCCCGATCACCGCACCGGCGGCCGGGCAGAGATGCGCAAATCGCTGGACAAGGCGATCCGCAAGGGCGGGTGGGATCTTGCCGCCAATACGCCGGTTGCCAATGGCACGCTTTACCTTGTCGGCGGAACGTGGCGGGCCATGGCAGTGTTCGCGATGGCAGCGCGCGCCTATCCGTTAAGCGATCCGCATGGTTTGGAAATTGACGCTGCGGCTGCGCTTGAACTGGCGGCCACCCTTGCCGGCAGTGAAAGCGACACGATCAAGGGGCGCGAGCGGATTTCGTCGATGCGCGCAGAAAAGCTGCCCGATGCGGCGGTGCTGCTTGAAGCCTTGCTGGCACGGCTGGCGCCTGAAAAGGTGGTGTTTTCCTCATGGGGTCTGCGTGAAGGGCTGCTTTATGATCGCCTGCCCGCGCACACCCGTGCGGGTGATCCGCTGCTGGCCGGGGTTGCTGCCTTTGCGCGTCAGCGCGGCGCATCGCCGACGGTGGCGACGCGGATGGCGGCATGGACGCTGGATGCCGCCCCGGCGCGCGAACATGGCAGCGAGCGGCTAAGGCTGGCGGCGACAATGCTGGCGCTGTCGGCGATGCAGATCGAGCCCAATATCCGCCTGCCGCAAGCGATCAACTGGGCGCTGCACAAGCGCTGGATCGGGATTGATGGCAAGGGCCGGGCGATGCTGGCGGCGGCGATTTCGGCCAATGGCAATCAGCTCAACCTGCCCGCACGGGTGCGCGCGCTGGCGAGCGAGGAGGCGCTGGAGGAAGCGGTGCGTTGGGGCCTTGCGCTGCGGATCGCGCGGCGGCTGGGTGCGCAGTCGCGCCGCTCGCTCGAAGTCAGCCGTCTGGGCATCGAGGATGGCGCACTGGTGCTCAAACTGGCGGAAAGTCACGCGGCGCTGCTGGGCCAGCCGACCGAAAAAGACATGAAGCTGCTTGCCGGACGGCTCGGGCTGGCGTGGCGGGTCGATATCGTGCCCGATGCAGGCCTGGTCTAGCCGCCTTTCGCATTACTGCTCGCGAAGGGCGAGAAGTCGGTATCGAGATCGTAAAGGTCGACACCTTCTGCCTTCTTGAGCCGGTGCACCACTGCATAGGTCACCGGGGTCAGCGCAGCTTCCCACAGCACTTTCAATGCCCAGTTGGTGACCATCACGGTCAACACCGCCTCGGTCGTCCAGATGCCAAGGAAGGCGACGGGGTAGAAGATCAGGCTGTCGACGCCTTGCCCGACAAAGGTTGAACCGATGGTGCGGGTCCACAGCATCCGGCCCTTGGTCAGCACCTTCATCTTGGCCATCACGAAAGAATTGACGAATTCTCCCGCCCAGAACGCGGTGATGGAAGCCAGCACGATCCGCCAGGTGCTACCGAACACAGAAACGTAAGTCTGCTGGCAGATGTCGCCCGCAGGCGCATCAGGATTGCCCTTCATCATCAACGCGCCGCTGCCGGCACATTCCCACCCGGAAAAGGCGGGCAAGGCCGTGACGATGAAGCTCATGAAAGCAAGAAAGGTCAGCGCCCCGAACCCGACCCAGATAACCCGCCGCGCTTTGGCAAAGCCGTAAATTTCGGTCAGCACGTCGCCGATCACGTATCCAAGCGGGAAAAACAGGATGCCCGCGCCGTAAATCAACACCCCATCGGCAGCGGGCCACCAGCCTTGCGGCCAGAATGGCACATCAACATAGGTCAGCTTGGCCGCGCCGATGATATTCGACAGCAGCAAGATCGCCACAAACGCTGCCATTACCAGATCGTAGTATCTGAATGTGACCGGCGGACGCGACGTGGCGACAATCCCGTCGGTCGGATCGCGATCAAATGCGGTTGCTGGGTCAGCAGTAACGGTGTTTTCCATCGCTTCTCGGGTTAGCGCGATTCCCTTCGCTCGAAAAGCGCGCTATTGGCCGGTCGGCTGCGCGCCCGTAGCTCATCTGGATAGAGCGCGAGACTTCTAATCTTGAGGCAGCAGGTTCGAGTCCTGCCGGGCGCGCCAATGTTTGTTTG
>JANQTR010000056.1 GCA_030731635.1 Erythrobacter sp.
TTCGGCGCGCTATAGCCCGAAGCTGCCCTTCAACCCGTCGATCACATATTGCGCTGCCAGCGCTGCCAGCAGCACACCAAGCAGGCGCGTGATCACCGCTTCGACCTTGTCGCCCAGCAGCCGGATCAGCGGGGCGGCTGCCACCAGTGCCGCTGCGGTAATTGCCAGCACTGCGGCCAGCGCGGCGAGCACTTGGGCGATTTTCTCAGGCGAACCATCAGCCTCGTTCATCAGCAGCATTACCGCTGCAATCGCCCCCGGCCCGGCCAGCATCGGCATTGCCATCGGGAACACTGACACGTCCTCGATCTCCGGCGTGGCGGCAACTTTCTCGGCCCGTTCTTCACGCCGCTGGGTGCGTTTTTCGAACACCATGTCGAAGGCAATGAAGAACAGCATCAGCCCGCCTGCGATGCGAAAGCTGTCGAGTTCAATATGCAGCGCGCCCAGCAATTGCTGCCCGAACAGCGCGAAAATCAGCAGGATGATCGCCGCGATAAAGGTCGCCCGCAGCGCCATGCTGCGCGACTGCGCGGGTGAAGCACCCTTGGTGAGGCCGGCATAGATCGGCGCACACCCCGGCGGGTCGATCACCACGAACAGGGTGATGAAGGCGGAAATGAAAAGTTCGGTCAGCACCACGATAAGCCCTACGAAAGATCAGCGCCCCTGATCATTCTTCGTCCGTCGGCGCAAGGGTTTGTTCAAATGCTGACAACCAGCGACCCTCGTAATAATAATCGGCAGCGGCAAAGCGGGTGCCGTCGGGGCGGTGTTCCCAGCGATACCGCAAGGTGCCATCGCGCGACAGGCGCGCATCGGCCTTGCCATCCTCCCCCACCGGAATCGCAGGCGGCGGCAGGACTGCGCCATCCCCGCGCGGGCATGATGCGACCAGGCCGCGTACCGCATCGATCGCGGTGACGACGATGTCACCATCCTCCACCGGTTTGCGCGGCGGGGGCTGCGGCACATCGATCCCGCCGGCATCGAAGATATAGCGATAGGCCCCGTCTGGCTGGCGTTCCCACACGGTGACGAAGTTGCCGACCAAGCCTTCGGGCGTGGTCAGGCGGCCCTGGCTGATGGCGAGCGCCCCGTCGCAGCTCATCGCGACCGCGCGCGGTTCCCACTGCACGGCGACAGGCGGATCGGTCTGAGTGGCCAGCCAGGGTTCAATCGCAAACGGGCCATCGACGCCGTGCAGCAATGCGCCAGGGGCCGCAAACATCCGGAACGCAGTCCACTGTCCGCGTTCGCGCGCGGCGCGGGCAAAGGCGAGTTCGGCGGCTACGATCGTGCTCGGCTGCGCAGCCCCCGGCGCGGTGGATAGCGCGCGGTTGATCAGCGCCACGGTGCGCTTGTTGGGCTTTGGCGGGCCTCCGCCACCAGCGCAGGCGGACAGTGCGAAGATCGCGATAATGGCAAATGCTGTCGGCTTCATGGTTTTACCATCCTCGCTCGTCCCGAGCTTGTCGAAGGACGCATATGCTGTTCGGATAGCTTGGCACCATGCACATGCTTCGACAAGCGCAGCATGCGCAGGCGGTCGCTTACAATCCGTCTGGCGCGGCCAGCCCGGCGTGGCGGTGCGCCGCGATCAGCGTGTTGCGCAGCAGCACCGCAATCGTCATCGGCCCGACCCCGCCCGGCACCGGCGTAATTGCGCCTGCGACATCGCGGACTTCGGCAAAGGCGACATCGCCGACCAGCTTGCCGCGCTCCTTGCCCAGTTCCGGGGCCAAGCGGTTGATGCCGACATCGATCACGGTCGCCCCCGGCTTGATCCAGTCGCCGCGGATCATCTCCGCGCGGCCTACTGCAGCGATGACGATATCGGCGCGGCGGACGATATCGGCGAGATTGCGGGTGCGGCTATGCGCGATGGTGACGGTGGCGTTGGCGTCCACCAGCAACTGCGCCATCGGCTTGCCAACGATGTTCGACCGCCCGATCACCACCGCATCCAGCCCCGACAGGTCGCCGAGCCGGTCTTTCAGCAGCATCATGCAGCCCAGTGGCGTGCAGGGGATAAAACCTTCCTGCCCGACACTTAGTCGCCCGGCGTTGATGACGTGAAAGCCATCGACATCTTTATCTGGATTGATCGCGGCGATGATCGCCTGTTCATCGAGCCCTTGGGGCAGCGGCATCTGCACCAGAATGCCGTCCACCGCTTCATCCTGATTTAGCCGCTCGACCAGCGAAAGCAGCGCTGCTTCGCTGGTATCGGCGGTCAAGCGGTGTTCGAAACTAGCAATCCCGGCCGCTTCGCACGCCTTGGCTTTTGCTCCGACATAGACCTGGCTTGCCGGGTCTTGGCCCACCAGTACCACTGCAAGGCCCGGCCGCCGCCCGGCATATTGCGCAAACGCCGTCGCGGCCGCACCAACGCGGGCGCGCAAGGCTTCGGCAAAGGCCTTGCCGTCGATCAGCGTAGCTAATGGCATCAATATTTCACAAGGCTTTCGAGCACAAAAACCACGGCTCGCAGACCAAAGATCAGGACAATCGGCGAGAAGTCGATTGCCCCTGTGTCAGGCATGATGTTGCGGATCGGGCGCAGCACCGGGCTCAGCAACTTATCAATCGAGTCGTAAACCTGCCGCAGGAAATCATTGCTCGGGCTCACCACGTTGAACGCGAACGCCAGCCCGATAATGAACTGCACGATGATCAGCATTATGAGGACGCTAGAGAGCATCTCTAGAAGCCCAACGACAATATTGAGTGCTTGCATTGCGATCCGTTTCCATTGCCTTGGCGCGGTCTGGCGCGCCTTGTGAGGTCCCTTGAAGGCGTATTAGCGGCTTAATACGCCTCGCGCCACAATTGTGTTCCCGAGGATGCGTGCGTTCAGGCGCGCACCAGCGTGCCCGCCCCGCGCGCGGTGAAGAATTCGAGCAGCATCGCGTGGCCCACCCGCCCATCGAGCACCACCGCCGCTTCGCACCCGGCGCCCACGGCGTTGATGCAGGTTTCCAGTTTGGGCACCATCCCGCCGCGGATCACCCCCTCGGCGCGTAGGCGGTTGATGTCAGCCGGGGTCAGATCGGTGAGTAGCTTGCCATCGCCGTCCAGCACGCCCGCCACGTCTGTCAGCAGGAACAGCCGCGCCGCGCCCAGCGCCGCCGCAATCGCGCCCGCCATGGTATCGGCGTTGATGTTGTAGGTTGCCCCGTCCTCGCCCGCTGCAATCGGTGCGATCACCGGGATCATCCCGGCGGCGACCGCGGTATCGATCACGCTGGTATCGACAAACGCCGGTTCGCCCACAAAGCCCAGATCGATCACCTGTTCAATATTGCTATCGGGATCGCGGGTGGTGCGGGTGACCTTGCGCGCGGTGACCAGCCCGCCATCCTTGCCCGAAATGCCGATCGCCTTGCCGCCGGCGGCTGCAATCCAGCTGACCAATTCCTTGTTGATCCCGCCCGACAATACCATTTCAGCGATCTGCGCGGTGGCGGCGTCGGTGACGCGCAGGCCATCGACAAAGGTGCTTTCCACCCCCAGCCGCGCCAGCATCTGGCCGATCTGCGGGCCGCCGCCGTGGACCACCACCGGGTTGATGCCGACCGCCTTAAGCAGCACAATATCCTCGGCAAAATCGCGCGCCGCCTCAGGATCGCCCATCGCGTGGCCGCCATATTTCACCACGAAGGTGCGCCCGGCATAGCGTTGAAAATAGGGCAGCGCCTCAATCAGCACTTCGGCTTTCGAGACGTCGAGCGCTTCGGCTCGGGGGTGGTGGGTTTTGTCGGTCACGGGCGGTTCAATCCCTTGCACATCATGCGCTGTTGCCGCGCGCCCTAGCCGCTTGGCAGCCCGGGGCCAAGCGGCTTGCTGCGCCCGATCAATCCGAAACTAGGCAATTGCCCATGTTGGTGATAATTAACCTTGTGGTCGCATGAATTGATCAGACAAGTCTGCAGAGGCTGACACCGGGGCAATCCGGGCGCCGCATCATTGGGGGTGTGAGCATGAGTGATCAGAATACCGATGGGCCGGAGAACGACGCGCCCTCTTCCAAAGCGTCGGCAGATGGCCGGCGACAGACCGACCGGCGGCAATCGCAACAACCGTTCGAAGGCCCGGACCGCCGCAAGGGCGACCGCCGATCAGGCACCGACCGGCGCACCGCTCCGCGTGCTGATGGACTGTCAGACGAAGAAGAATAGCCGCAAGCTAATCGGGTAAGGCGGGCGCCGCGTCCTCCGCCTTGCCTTCGAGCATTGCTGCAATCATATCAAGCAGATGCAGCCGCTCTTTCTTGAGCGTTTCGAGCCGCTCGTCACTTGCCGCATCGACTTCGGCCTCGATCCGGTGGATTTCGCGGTTCACGGCGTGGTGCTGTTCGGCGAGCCTGGCGAAGTGCGCATTGCTGGCCTTGAGCCGGTGGATCGCATCGGCATCATCCGGGAAGGCATCGTGGAGTTCGTGGGGGGTGTGCGCGGACATGGTCGTCTCCGGTTGCGTGTTGCGCCAGGCTAGTGGCCGGGCGGCGCGGCGTATTTGACCGGGGTCAAATGGCCAGCGACGCAGACCGGGTTAGGCCCACCCAGATGAACGTCGCGAAACGGCACTGCGGGCCGGCAAGCGGGGGTCTAGGCCGACCTGGCCGGGGTCTGGACCGGGTCTGGACGAGGCTAGCAGGGGTCTGAAACGCGCTGGAAATTCGCCAACACACTGACAAAGCACGAATTTCTGCAATTCGACCCGGTTTTGGCGCGAAAACCGGGGATGCCATCGCATCGTATCGCCGGACACCATGCGATCTACCCTGTCGCGCAGGCGTTAGGAAAGCGCCCTAAAGCCCCAACCCCAGCGCGTCCCCCAACCCCAATTCTTCCCCGAACCGGACATACGCAATCAGCGCCGCCGCCGCGCACACTTGCACCACCGCGATGGTGTGGAGGTTGCCGCAGAACGGCTGCTTGCGCGTCTTGTGCCGGAACAGATAGCGCCCGGCGTAGGCGCCGATGGTGCCGCCAAAAAAGGCGAGCCGCAGCAACGTCCCCTCGGATATGCGCCATTCCCCGCGTTCAGCCCGCGACTTGTCGATCCCGAAGGCGGCAAAGGCGGCAAAGTTCATCACGACGATGGCCGTCGCGATGTTATCAGGGCGGAGCGCGATGGCGAGCGCGGCGAGGAGCGATTCCATGCGAGGGGGTTAGCGAGCAAGGTATTGCAATTCGGTTGCTTTGGGGCGTTTCGGGCCCACCCCCGACCGCTGTGGCTGCGCCACACCTGCGGTTCCCCGCAGGCAGGAGGGGAGAAGAGGGCGCGACACAGTCCCCCTCCCGCTTGCGGGAGGGGTTAGGGGTGGGAATTTCTTGCGCACTTCGGGCCGCAGACGTATCCCACTGAAATGCCTGAATGGAAATCCCGCGACACCGCCCGCGCCCGTTCGCTGCGGCAGGTGGCGACGCCGGCTGAGCGGGCCTTGTGGCAGTACCTGTCCCGCAGCCAGTTGGGTGCAAAGTTCAGCCGCCAGATGCCGGTCGGCCCGTGGTTCGCCGACTTCCTGTGCCGCGAACTGGCGCTGGTTATCGAACTGGATGGTCACAGCCACGACGTCGCGCCCGAACGCGATATGCGGCGCGACGCGTGGATGGCCGCGCATGGCTTTGCCGTGTTGCGCTTTGCCAATGCCGAAGTGTTCGGGAATGCCGAAGGCGTGGTGACGGCGATCCGTGTTGAAGTGGAGCGGCTGCGGACGTTGAAAGGAAGGGCCCACCCCTAACCCCTCCCGCAAGCGGGAGGGGGACTGAGCGCACAAGTAACCCTTCCCGCTTGCGGGAAGGGAGCGAGACTTGGCAGCTTGCTGCCTAGTCGCAGCAGGATGGGCCTACGCCGAGTTGCGAGGGAAGCGCCTTTCCGAAAGCACCGCGCTGGCCCACCCCCGCCTCACCCCATCGTCATCCCAGCAAAAGCTGGGACCTAGAGCGGGATGGCACAGAGGTAAGGGGAGGGAAGCTCAACGCCGGGCCGTTCAGCCTAGAGCCCAACCCCGAAGGCCGCGACACCGACCGCTATGGCCGCAGCCTGATGCTGGTGACGCGCGACGGGGCGAGCCTTGGCGCAGTGTTGGTGGACGAAGGGCTGGCGGAGCAATGGGGCGGGCCGCGACGGGCGTGGTG
>JANQTR010000057.1 GCA_030731635.1 Erythrobacter sp.
GTTCGAGTGGGTGGTGGAGAAACCCGCCGACTGGCAGGTGAGGCCGTCAGGCTGGCCCGAGACGCGCTACGAGCACAAGGCGCGCACCGTGTACGGACACGAGGTGTGGTATTTCCGGTTTCGGCGGCGGTGAGGTCAATCGCAGACAGCCTGACCTATTTCGTCTGGTTCCTTGCCAGCATCATCCTGTTTTTCGCGGCCCGGAACTACACGGTGATCGACAATTTCCTGATCGCGTTCGTCGTGATCGTCGCTTTGCAGTTTGTCGCCATTACCATCCACGAGTTGGGGCACGCTTGGGCGGCCTATCGCAGCGGCGCAAAGATCAAGGCAATCTGCGTAGTGCCTTTCGTTTGGGATGCGTCCAAGCAGCGGCTGCGGTTCGAACGCTACCTGCCCGCCCGAGATATTGGCGGCTATGTGAGCTACGCGTTCGAAAAGAACGGATCGACCCGCAAGGAAGTCGCCATCGCCGCCGCTGGGCCGCTCGCCAATATTGCCTCAGCCGCCATGGTCACGACCTTGGCGGCGCTCCTTTCCTTGGCCTCACCGCCCCGCGATTCGGCTCCCGGTGCCGCGGTAGCGCCAATTACCACCATTAATCCGGATGCTGCCCCGCCCGCACAGGCAGCGCCCCTTAAGCTACCTTCGACCGAGGAGCTCGACGCTATGATCGAGAAGGATAGGGCCAAAAGGCACAAGGAGGTCATGGCAGAATGGGCGGAGGCCCTGACAAGCCTGTTTGTGGCCATTTCGGTGATTCTTGGTCTTTTGAACCTCATCCCTACCAGGGGGAGCGATGGGGCACAGATCCTTGACGGGTGGCGCCAATTGCGCGCACGCTAAGCGCTTTGCCGCAACCGCCACCACGGCATCAGCGCGAAGACCACCTGCCCCGCCAGCCCGAGCAGCGCATGCGGCTGACGCAGGTCGGCGAGCCATTGGGCCGGGGCCTGACCCATCAGCGCCGCCGCCAGCGCGCATTCCGCCGCCATCAGCGTGGCAAAGGCAAGCGCGCCTATGGTCAACGCCTCTCCGGCGGACACGATCGCGAATCGTCGCACCAGCCATCCCGCCGCAAACCAACTTGCCGCCAGAATTATCGGCAGTTCCAGCGCAGTCGCAGGCATCAGCCCCACCAGCGGAACCACCCACGTGACCCGGATCGTGCCCAGTACAAACCCCAGCGCGAACACCATCGCCCAATAGGCAATGGCGGCGCGCAGCAGTTTCACCCCACAACCCCCGCACCCGCCAGCACCGCCAGCGTCAGCACATCAGGCACGGTCGCGGTCATGGGCACGATCTGCACCGGCTTTTCCACGCCCAGCAGCATCGGGCCGATTGTGGCATTGCTGCCCAATTCGCGCAGCAGCTTGGCCGACAGGTTGGCCGATTGCAGCCCCGGCATGATCAGCACATTGGCCGGGCCAGACAGGCGGCTGAACGGGTACAGCGCCATCACCTTGGGGTTGAGCGCGGCATCAGGCGCCATTTCGCCCTCGTACTCAAAGCCCGGATCCTCCTTATCGAGGATCGCCACTGCCTCGCGGATATTGTTGAGCCACTGACCCGAAGGGTTGCCGAAGGTCGAATAGCTGAGGAACGCCACACGCGGTTCGTGGCCCATGCGCCGGGCGACCGCAGCGGTTTCCTTGGCGATGTGCGCCAGTTCTTCGGCATTGGGCCGTTCGTTGATGGTGGTATCGGCAAGGAAGGTCGTGTGGTTCTTGCCGATCATCATGTGGATACCGAACGGCAGCGCGCCTTCCTTGTGATCCAGCACCAGGTTCACCTCGCGCACGGTCTGCGCAAAAGTGCGGGTCATGCCGGTGATCATCCCGTCGCCATGCCCAAGGGCGACCAGCAGCGCGGCGAAGACGTTGCGTTCCTGGTTCACCATCCGGCGCACGTCACGCTCGGTAAAACCGCGACGTTGAAGGCGCTTGTAGAGGTAATCGACCATCGCGGGCACGTGCTCGCTATCGGCCGAGTTCTGGATTTCAAAGCTGCCCGGATCGCCGACTGACAGCTGGTGCAGCTTGTCGAGCACCGCCTTTGTCCGGCCCACCAGGATCGGCGTGCCATAGCCAAAATCGCGGAACTGGATCGCCGCGCGCAGCACCACTTCTTCTTCCGCTTCAGCAAAGACCATCCGCTTCGGGTTGGCCTTGGCAACTTCGTAGACGCCGCTCAGCACCGAAGTGGTGGGGTTTAGGCGTGACCGAAGCTGCAAGCGATAGGCGTCGAAATCGTCGATCCGCGCTTTGGCCACGCCCGAATCCATTGCCGCCTTGGCCACAGCCGAGGATACGACTTCGATCAGGCGCGGATCAAACGGCGCGGGGATAATGTAGTCCGTGCCGAACTTCTGGTTCTTGCCATAGGCCGATGCGACCTCTTCTGGCACCTGCTGACGCGCGAGCGCAGCGATCGCCTGAGCTGCAGCGACCTTCATCTCTTCATTGATGGTGGTCGCCTGCACATCCAGCGCCCCGCGGAAGATGAACGGGAAGCCCAGCACATTGTTGACCTGATTGGGGAAATCGCTGCGTCCGGTGGCGATAATCGCATCAGGGCGCACGGCCTTGGCATCGTCGGGCATGATTTCGGGCACGGGGTTGGCCATCGCAAAGATGATCGGCTTGTCCGCCATCTTGCGCACCCATTCCGGCTTTAACGCGCCGGCTGCCGACAGGCCAAGGAAGATATCTGCGCCCACCAACGCCTCTTCGAGGCTGGTGGCGGTGGTTGCCACGGCGTGGGCGCTTTTCCACTGGTCCACCCCGTCGCGGCCCGGCGTGATCGGGCCGGTTCGGTCGCACATGATGACATTTTCGTGGCGCACGCCCATCGCCTTGATCAACGCGGTACAGGCAATCGCCGCCGCGCCTGCGCCGTTGACCACCACCTTGACGTCCTTGAAGTCGCGCCCGGTGATGTGACAGGCGTTAAGCAGGCCGGCGGCAGTGATGATTGCGGTGCCGTGCTGATCATCATGCATCACCGGGATCTTCATCCGTTCCCGCAAAGCGGCTTCGATGATGAAGCATTCAGGCGCCTTGATATCTTCCAGATTGATGCCGCCGAATGTCGGTTCCATCAGCGCGACCGCGTTGATGAAGGCTTCGGGGTCTTCGGTGTCGAGTTCGATATCGATCGAATCCACATCGGCGAAACGCTTGAACAGCACCGCCTTGCCTTCCATCACCGGCTTGGACGCGAGCGCGCCGAGATTGCCGAGACCAAGGATCGCGGTGCCGTTGGAAATCACTGCCACCAGATTGGCCTTGGCGGTGTAGCGCGCGGCAAGCGAAGGATCGGCGGCAATCGCTTCGACCGGCGCGGCAACGCCCGGCGAATAGGCGAGGCTGAGGTCGCGCTGCGAGGTCATCGGCTTGGTCGCGACGATCTCCAGCTTACCGGGCCGGATCGTCTCGTGATAGAACAATGCCTCACGGGTGGTGAAACCGCCCCTATTCTGTGTGGCGTTCTCGTCGGCCATGGTGCCTGATCCCTCTGTTTGCGCTTTGCTTGGTCCGCGCCCCGCTTAGCGACGCAAGCGCCACTGCGATAGGGCGGAAATGATGCGACTCCGGGGAAAGCCGTAAGGGCGGACATTCCGAATCATCGCAGTGACAGCTACGCCGGGGACCATGGCCGCTCTGCAAGATTCCAAGCCCACCCCGATGATGGCCCAATACCTTGCCCTGCGAGAAGAGGCAGGCGAGGCATTATTGTTCTACCGGATGGGCGATTTCTTCGAGCTGTTCTTCGAAGATGCGCGCAAAGCGGCGCAAATTCTCGACATCGCACTCACTACCCGCGGCGAGCACAATGGCCAGCCGATTCCGATGTGCGGGGTGCCGGTGCATTCAGCCGAAAGCTACCTTGCGCGCCTGATCCGCGCGGGCTGCCGGGTGGCGATTGCCGAACAGATCGAAACTCCTGACGAAGCCAAGGCGCGGGCGAAACGCGAAGGCACGCCTTCGTCCAAGGCGCTGGTGGCCCGTGCAATTGTGCGGCTGGTCACCGCTGGCACCCTGACCGAGGAAGCTCTGCTGGAACCGCGCCGCGCCAATGTGCTGGCAGCGCTGGCGGACCTGCGCGGGGCCATCGGGATTGCCGCCTGCGATGTGTCCACCGGGGCGATGGTGCTGGAAGAATGCGCGCCCGAAATGCTCGGCGCGGCGCTTGCGCGGCTGGCGCCCAGCGAAGTGGTGGTGCCCGAAAACTGGGAGCACACTTTCGACTTTGGCCAGGACGAGGCGATCTACCGCCCGCGCAGCACCTTTGCCAGCGATGCCGGGACTGAACGGCTGTGCGCCCTCCACGGTGTCGCGACGCTTGATGCCTATGGCGCGTTCGGCCGTGCGATGCTGGCCGCGGCCGGCGGGCTGATCGCCTATCTGGACCATGTCGGACGCGGCAGCCTGCCGCTGCTGCTGCCCCCGGTGCTGCGCGAAGCGCAAGCCGGAATGGCGATGGACGAAGCAACGCGGGCGAGCCTTGAGATCGTCGAGTCGACCACCGGTGGCCGCGCGGGCAGCCTGATCGGGGCAGTGGATCGCTGCGTCACTGGCGCGGGATCGCGCTTGCTTGCAGAAGACCTCTCCGCCCCGCTGCTTGACTGCGCGGCGATTGATGCGCGGCTAGCGTTGGTGCAGTTCTGGCGCGACCGGCCGATTGAACGCGCGCAATTGCGCGATGCCTTGCGCGCGATCCCCGATCTGGGCCGTGCGCTTGGGCGGGTGGTGGCAGGCCGAGGCAGTCCGCGTGATCTGGGCCAATTGCGCGATGGCCTGACCGAAGCAATGCGGCTGCAACACTGGCTGACCGGCGCGCCTGACAAGCCTGCGCTGCTTAGTGAAGTGCTGTCACGCCTGACGGGGCACGGTGCGCTGACCGACTGGCTGGCGCGTGCGCTGGTGCCTTCCCCCCCGACTGAGCGCAGCAGTGGCGGCTATATTGCCGATGGGTATGACGCGGCGCTCGACGAATTGCGCGCCACATCGGGCGACGCGCGCCGGGCGATTGCGGCGATGGAGGCGCGCTACCGCGACGAAACCGGGATCGCCACGCTCAAGATTCGCCATAATGGCGTGCTGGGCTATTTCATCGAAGTCGCCGCGCGCCATGCTGACCGGCTGATGGCTCCGGACAGCGGCTTTACGCATCGCCAGACGATGAAAGATGCGGTGCGGTTCAACTCGCTGCGGCTGCACGCCGAAGCCGCCCGCATTGCTGAGGCTGGGGGCCATGCACTCGTCGCCGAAGAGGCGCATTTCGAGGAATTGGTCGCCGAAGTCACCACAGCGCGCGAAGCTATCGCCGCTACGGCGTCCGCGCTCGCCCGGATCGATGTCGCCGCTGCCAATGCCGAACGCGCGGCAGAAGGCGATTGGTGCCATCCGGAAATCGCCGAAGACGCAGGTCTCGCGATAACCGGCGGGCGGCACCCGGTAGTCGAAGCCGCACTCGCCAAGGTAGGCCAGCGGTTTGTGGCAAATGATTGCGCGCTTGTCAGTGATGACCGCTTATGGCTGATCGGCGGGCCGAACATGGGCGGCAAATCAACCTTCCTGCGCCAGAATGCGCTTATCGTGATCCTGGCGCAGGCAGGGTGCTTTGTGCCGGCCACAGCGGCGCGGATCGGGCTGGTTGATCGCCTGTTCAGCCGGGTTGGCGCGGCGGATAATCTGGCGCGCGGGCGATCGACCTTCATGGTCGAGATGGTCGAAACCGCCGCGATCCTTGCGCAGGCGACGACACGCAGTTTTGTGATCCTGGACGAAGTCGGGCGCGGCACGTCGACCTATGATGGCCTTGCCCTGGCGTGGGCCGTGGCCGAAGCGATGCATTCGCAAATCCGCTGCCGCTGTCTGTTCGCGACCCATTACCACGAACTCGCTCGCTTGGCCGAGACCTGCGAGGCTTTGTCGCTCCACCACGTCCGCGCGCGCGAATGGCAGGGCGATCTGGTTTTGCTGCATGAATTGTCCGAGGGGCCAGCGGATCGATCCTACGGCTTGGCTGTAGCGCGGCTGGCCGGGGTGCCTGCCCCGGTCGTCGCCCGCGCCAAGGCGGTGCTCGCAAAGCTCGAAGCGACCCGGACGGCGACCGGCGGCATTGCCGCTGGCCTTGGCGATCTGCCGCTGTTCGCTGCCCTGCAGGCCGAACCGCAAGCAGCGTCGCCCGAACATGAGCTTGCCGAAACCCTGCGCGCGGCTGACCTTGACGCTTTGACCCCGCGCGAGGCGCTGGATCTGCTGTACGAATGGAAACGCAACCTGCCTGCCACGCGGGGATGATTTCAACCAAGACTTAACCCTGCACGGGTTATCTTTCGGGGTATGTACAAAACCATCTTTCAAAACAGCAAAGCTGCGCTTGTTTTTGCGGTGATGACCATCATCGGCGCGGTCATGATGGTCGGTTCGCCCGAGGACGAAGGTTCCATCGACAAAACCATCGGTCGTTTTTCCCAGACCCGCGAAACGATTGCCAAGGAAGCCAGCGACTTTGCCGGGGCCCAGAGCGTGCCTGACAAGGTGATCGATCCGGATGCCGGATGGGGCAGCAGCAAGTCTGCGATGTTTGGTGATTATCAGTCTGCCGATGCCAGCGTTGGCGATGGTGGCACGGCCAATAGCCCGATTGTCGGACCGATCGCGGCGCCCGCCGCCGCACAAAGGGTCAAGGCGGGCGGTATTGTGCCCGGGCCTCAACCGATCGTGGCTGACAACGTCGGCACGCCCGTACCGGGGTTCGATGATGGTTCAACAGTGGCAAGCCCGCCGCCAGTCGCGGTGATCACCTCTCGCAAGATGACGCTGGAGCCGAAATAGCAGGTTAGCTCGCGATTAGCGCGTGGGAACCGGCACCTCGCCGGTGTAATCGTAAAAGCCCCGCCCGGTCTTGCGCCCAAGCCACCCGGCTTCGACATATTTGACCAGCAGCGGCGCCGGGCGATACTTGCTGTCGCGCGTCGTGGTGTAAAGTACGTTGATGATGTCGAGACAGGTATCAAGCCCAACGAAATCGGCCAGTTGCAGCGGCCCCATCGGGTGATTGAGTCCGAGGCGGCAGCCCTTGTCGATATCCGCAATCCCGGCGGTTGACTGGCCAAGGACAAACACCGCTTCGTTGATCATCGGCAGCAGGATGCGGTTGACCACAAAGCCGGGTTCATCCTGGCTCAACACCACTTCCTTTCCCAGGCCCCGCGCAAAGGCAGTGACGCGGTCGGTCGTATCCTGTGCGGTGGCAAGGCCGGGGATCACTTCGATCAAACCCATCACCGGCACCGGATTGAAAAAGTGCAGGCCGATGAACCTTGCGGCATCAGGCGAGTGGTTGGCCATCCGCGTGATCGGGATCGAAGACGTGTTCGACGCCATGATCGCACCTGCGTTCAACACTTTACCCGCAGCCTCGAAAATCGCGTTCTTGACTGCTTCGCGCTCTGTTGCGGCTTCGATGATCAGGTCGGCCTCAGCCATCGGCGCATAGTCGGCAACCGGGGTGATCCGCGCAAGCAGGGCTTCGGCTTCGCCCGCTTCGATCTTGCCGCGCCCCATCAGCTTGACCAACGCCTTTTCGACATTGGCCTTCCCGGCTTGCGCCTGGGCAAGATCGACATCCGACAACAGCACCGTCATGCCATTGGCGGCAACGGTCTGTGCAATGCCGGTGCCCATCTGGCCGGCCCCGATAACAGCGATCTTGCGCATGGTGTATTCCTTCGCAGGTGCAGCAAAACGCACGCCCTAGCGGGGAAGGTGCGCGCTGACTAGCGGCGTTCTTGTTAGCGCCCTGCCAGGACTAGCGGTTTGCGCCGGGAACCCACTTCACATCCGCCCGGCCATCGTCATTCGCCACCCGCGCGAGCACGAACAGCAGGTCGGACAGGCGATTGATAAAGGTGAGCGCCGCCGGATTGACCGGGACTTCGTCAGCGAGCCACACCATAGCCCGCTCCGCCGCGCGGGTCGCCGCGCGGGCGACATGGACGCGCGCCGCCGCTTCGCTGCCGCCGGGCAACACGAAACTGGTCAGCGGCTCAAGCCGTTCGTTCAGCGCGTCGATCTGCTGTTCGATCCATTCGGCTTGCGCCGGCACGATCCGGAGCACCATTTCCGAAGGGCTAAAGTCATGGTCGAGCGCCGGTGTGGCCAAATCCGCTCCAAGATCGAACAGGTCATTCTGCACCCGGATCATCAGCGCGCGCTGCGCTTCGTCGGTCAGCACGCAGACTGCCGACCCGATCGCACAATTGGCTTCGTCTACCAGCCCCATCGCCTGAATGCGCGCAGCATATTTGGGGCAGCGCGAGCCATCGACGAGGCCCGTCGTACCATCATCCCCGGTGCGGGTGTAGATCTTGTTGAGCTTCACCATCGGACGAACGGCTTAACGCGAGGCGACAAGGATGATCATCACCACAACGATCGCCAGCGCCTGATACTTGATCCGCGCGAACATCGCCTTGTTCTGCGCAAGCTGCATATCGGTCGCGGTTTCGCCCTCGCCCGTTTCAAGGTCGATCTTGGTTGTCTTGAGGAACGCGATGATCCCCTTGACCAGTGAAAAGGCAACCAATCCCATCAGGACCAGCAGCACGGGTATAAGCACATAGTTCATACCCTCTACAATGGACGGTTGCGCGTCAGGTTCCAAGCCGCAAATGCTGCAAGCGCAGTTGTGCGGCAAGCATTCGGCCATCCTCCCCCGCAAGCCGCCGTTCGGCCAGCGCGGGCGACCCGCGACGTTTGGCCAATTTCTGCCCGGTATCATCGGTCAGCAAGGCATGGTGGTGCCAGCGCGGGACCGGCAGCCCTAGCAGCGCCTGCAGCGTGCGGTGAACGTGGCTGGCCGCGAACAGATCGGCCCCGCGCGTCACCAGCGTCACGCCGTCGGCGGCATCATCCAGTGTGACGGCAAGGTGATAGCTCGCGGGCAGATCCTTGCGCATCAGCACCACATCACCAAGGCCAGACAGGTCGACCGGGATCGAGCCTGCCAGATCATCCACCCACACGAGCCGCCCCGTCTCCGCCAGCGCCCGCGCCGAATCGAGCCGCCATGCGGCGGCGCGATCAGGTGCGGGCGGCGTACGTTTGCAGGTCCCGGGATAGATAAAGCCGACATTGCCAGCGCGCGCGCGGGCCGCCGCAATTTCAGTCCGGGTGCAGGTGCACGGATACAGCAGCCCGCGTGCCTTCAGCACCTCAGCAACGGCGGCGTAGCGATCCAGCCGGGTCGATTGCGCGGGGACTTCGTCCCATTCCAGCCCCAGCCAAGCGAGATCGCGGCGGAATTCACCCGCAAGTTCGGGTCGCGAGCGCGGCCCGTCAATATCCTCAATTCTAAGCAGGAATCGCCCGCCGCCTGCCTTGGCCAGATCATGCGCGATAATCGCCGACAGCGCATGGCCCAGGTGCAGCGGGCCATTGGGGCTCGGCGCGAAACGGGTTACCATCGGCGGCGGATCGGACATGTCCGGACCATGCCACAGGAGATATCCTCACGCTATCCACAGGCTGTCCTCACGACTATCCCTGTGGATAGTCGCCGTGTCATGGCTTTGACTCTTCAGTTTGGCACGTCAGGATAGAAATCAATCAGGGAGGAACGCAAACCGTGTTCAATGCCGAACTGATCGAAAGAGCAGCCCAGTTTCGCGGCGCAGACGGTGATCCGACGCGCAACCTTTCGGGTTGCCCGGCACTGGTGCTCAATGCGGACTACACTCCGCTATCTTATTATCCGCTCAGCCTTTGGCCGTGGCAGACGGCGATCAAGGCGGTGTTCCTCGACCGGGTGGACATTGTGGCGAGCTATGACCGCGAGGTGCACTCGCCGTCGCTAGACATGAAAATCCCCAGCGTCATCGCCTTGCGACAATATGTGAAGCAGAGCGAATTTCCTGCCTTCACCCGCTTCAACGTGTTTCTGCGTGACCGCTTCCAGTGCCAATATTGCGGCAGCCATGATCACCTTACCTTCGACCATGTGATCCCGCGCCGCATGGGTGGGCGTACGACGTGGGAAAACATCATCACCGCCTGTGCGCCGTGCAACATGAAGAAGGGCGGACGTACCCCGAAACAGGCGGCGATGCCTGTCCACCGCACACCGATCCGCCCGACCAGCTGGCAACTGCAGCAGCACGGCAAGCTGTTCCCGCCCAATTACCTGCACGAAACCTGGCGGGATTGGCTGTATTGGGACATTGAGCTGGAGGCCTGATGCCTCAGCCAGCAGCGTTCGCTTTGGTCAGCGCGTCCCATTCTTCCCACGTGATCGCGCGGCCCGGAAAAGCAGGGTTTGTGAACCCCCAGTCCCGGGCGATCCACTGTTGCGTCCACGCATAGAGCTCGGCATCGAAACCGGCGTCGTATTCCGCCTTGGTCACCCATAACCGGATGACCGCATCATAGCCTTCGATGGTGCTGGGATAGACATAGACGCTGCCCCGCTCGCGCGTGCCATCGGGCGTCAGCACCGCATAAGCAAAGGATTCGCGCCGTTCGAACCGGCCCTGTTCGGTTTGCATGTCAGCCATCGCTTCGGCCGCAGTGATATCGGCGCGCGGCCAGCCCTTGCTGCGGGTGAAGGTCTGCTGGAGATGTTCGATCGACGCCATATAGGCGGCGAAGTCGATATCGACCAAGTCCGGGCCGAGCGGCACGAGCTTGAAGCCCGACGTTTCGACCAGCGTGGGGACGTCAAAGTCGGCAGCCACGAAAGAAGGTGCCGATGCTGTCGTTTCGGGCGTTTGTGCTGCCGCCAACGGAACGCTGAGTGCGATCAGTGCCAATGCAGTCCAGAATGCGCGCGCGATCATGTCATGCTCTCCATTATGACGGGCCAAGTTTGGCCCACTGGCCGGATTACGTCACTGCTACCATGTGGCTGTATGCGTCACTTTACCACTCTCCGCTGGCCAGCACTTCGGCCAAATGTCACACGGCTTTTGCCACGTCTGCAAACCGCAGGTAAGCCCGATCGATCGCGAATCGCGGTGGGGTTTCAAGGGGAATGACCGATGCGTTACTGGAAACCACTTCTCGCCGCTTTTGCCGGCTCCTTGCTCGCGCCTGCTCCCGCCTCTGCGCAGGAGAGCGGTCAGCCGCTGCTGATCACGCCTGTCGCGCAGTCCACTGCAGGCGCACCGGGTGTCAGCTACATCGACCAAGATAGATACGCCGAAGAAGTCCTGGAGGCCAGGGGCGTGGTGGTCGTCACGTTCACCGCGGAGTGGTGCAGGCCCTGTCAAAACGTCCGTCAGACCCTGTCGAAACTCGCCGCAGAGTATCAGGGCCGTGTGACGTTCAGAGAGTTGAACGTTGACGACAATGCGGAATTGGCACTTAATTATAACATCAGGAACCTTCCCGCGATCCGTTTCTACAAGGACGGATCATCGCAAGTTTACCTGGGGCAGCAACCCGAAGCAGTCATAAGAGAGCAAATCGACAAGTTGCTCCGCCAATAGCGGCCTCGCGGTCAAGTCACTGCCGCTCGCTGGCTGAATTCGTCCCGCTGCCATTCCCCGCTTTCCAGAACATCGGCCAGATGGCGCGCAGCAGCAGCGATGTCGGCAAAACGCAGATAGGCGGGGGCGAACCCCAGCCGCAGCACGTCAGGATCGCGAAAATCGCCAATCACGCCGCGCGCGATCAGCGCCTGGCATATCGCGTAAGCATCAGGGTGCCGGAACGAGATGTGGCTGCCGCGCGCGCCGCTGGCGGGTGGACTGATTAGATCGAGCTGCACATCCAGCGCCATCAGGCACTCAAGGAAGAACTCCGAAAGCGCCTGCGACTTTCCATGCAGTCGCCCGATCCCGATTTCCGCGATCAGATCGACGCCCACTTCGAGTGCGGTCAGGCCGAGGATCGGTGAGGTGCCGCATTGCATTTGCTCGATTCCGGGAGCGGCCTCGTAATCATCCGAAAAGGCAAAAGGCCGCGCGTGGCCGAACCACCCGGTGAGCGGCTGCTCGAGATCGGCGTGGTGACGCTCGGCGACATAGGCAAAGGCGGGCGCGCCGGGGCCGCCGTTGAGATATTTGTAGCCGCAGCCGGTCGCGAAATCGGCTCCCACGCCATTCAGATCGACCGGCAATGCTCCGGTCGAATGCGACAGGTCCCACAGCACAAACGCGCCTGCAGCATGCGCCGCTTCAGTCAGCGCGGCCATATCAAACAGTTCACCAGTCTTGTAATGCGCATGGGTGAGCATCAGCAGCGCGACGTCGTCGTCGAGCGCCGCCGTGATTTCTTCGCGGGGGGCCAGGCGGCGTGTCGCAAGGCCCTGACGTTCAAGCCCTTGAACCATATAAATATCAGTCGGGAAATTGCCGGGCTCTGACAGGATCACCTTGCGCCCCGGTCGCATTGCCAGGGCCGCCGCAATCAGCTTGAACAGGTTCACGCTGACGGTGTCGCAGGCGACTACTTCATTCGGTGCCGCCCCGATCAGGGGGGCGATCTTGCTGCCGATCCGGCGCGCCGCTTCAAACCAGCCCGCGCTGTTCCACGACCGGATCAGCCCTTCGCCCCATTCCTGTTCGACGACCCGCGCCAGCGCCGCAGGCGTGGCCTTGGGCAGTGCACCCAGCGAATTGCCGTCCAGATAGACCACCCCTTCGGGCAGTGTGAAGTGCGCGCGATACCGGGCCAGCGGGTCGGCCGCGTCAAATTCAAGGGCGCGCTGTTCAGGTGTCATATCCGCCACCTAGCCTGCCCCAAGGCCGAGGGGAACTCCCCGTTGAGCCGGCCCCCGATTGATCTCTGGCTCTAACCCTCAATCACGCGGGCTTCGGGGTGATGTTTGTCGATGTGGCGCAGGATCAGCTTGAGGTTCTTGGTGTTCGACCGGAACACCAAGTCCGCCGCATCGCCCACCACAGGGATGGCCCCAATCGCCGTGTCGAACAGCACATTTGCGCCCATCCGCGCCAGTTTCCACTTCGACATGCCCAGATTGCGGGCTTCCCAGATGATGTAAGCCCCCATCGCGGTCGTGACGATATCACCCAGCACCGGGATCAGCCCGATCAGCGCGTCCAAGCCAACCGGCATGTTGATCCCAGGTATGACAAAGCTGCGTTCAAGCAGCTTTTCCATTGCCGTCACCCGCGCGCGCACGGATGCGGCATCGCTGCCGGTGGGCAATTCGATGCCGATAATGGTGGGGGTGGGGCGGCGGTTCATCGGTGTGCTCATCCCCACTATGTGGTGGGCTGGGACAACGGGAACAAGGGGTGCAGCCCCCACGGGTTGGCGATGTAATTGCTGATCGATCCGCGCACCAGCGACCAGCGCACCGGCGCACCGAGCGGGATAAACACCTCACGGGCGGTCAACGCAGCATGGGCATCAACCAGCATTGCCTCCTGAGCAGTGGCATCGCGCTCGGTCAGCGATTGACGGACCAGCACATCGGCCTCGGGCGAGCACAGGCCTGCTTTGAGGCCGCAGTTGAACTGGTTGAGATACCAACGCGGCGAGGTATAGCGCGCCAAGGTATCGCGCAACTCCAGATCGGCGGCCTCTCCGGGGGCGACGCGCTTGACCGATACACCGATCGCACCCCAGGCTTCGACCAGATATCCCAGCAACAGATCACTGCCCGGCCCGAGCGGCAGTGCAACGCGCACCGTGGCTTCGTTGCCTGACTGCGCAGCCCAGGCCCGCACCCGCGCCGCCGCTGTCAGCCGCCGCTGCTCAAGCGTCGCGCCGCCCCAGCGATCTGCTGGATAGGGCGGCGCAGAATAGATTTCGGGCGGGACAATCCGGTTGGCGCTGCGCCAGCCGCTCAGGCCAAAACGCTCAATCACCGCGGTACGATCAAGCGCCATCGACAAGGCTTCGCGCCGGGCCGGATCGGCGAGCAACCCGGTTTCGTTGCGCACCACCAATCCCAATAGGCCGATCGCAGGATCGACCTGTATCGTCCCGCGCGATAGTGGCCCGGCCTCGGCCTGTGGGAAATCGACGAGGGTGCCGCCCAGCACCAGATCAACCTCCCCGCGCGAAAACGCCGCCACCGCTTCACGGGCCGATAAGGCCCTGACGCTGATCGGGCGGGCGACCTCCTCCCAGTCTTCGCGGGCGGGCAAGCCGCGCGTTTCGGGCGGTAGCGCGGACAGGCGGGCAAGCGCACCCTTATCATCGCGTGACATCGCCATCGGGCCGGCGCCGCTGCCATTGTTGACAAAGCCGAGCTCGGGCTGCGCCATGAGCCGCAGGAAATCAGGCATTGGGGAGTTCAGCCGCACCTCCACCACCCTTGCGGTCATCGCCCGCACATCCCTGATCTTGCCGAGATCAAGCCCGAGTGAAGTTCCGCGCAACCGGGTAATTGCATTGCGCAGCAGCAGCCGCACCTCGGTCGCGCTGACTTCTTCGCCGCCGGGCCAGTTGCTGTCACGCAGGCGGAAGATATAACTCATGCCATCGTCGGCAATGATCCAGCGTTCGGCCAGCGCGGGCACCACCTGGCCGGCCGGGTCGAGCGCGACCAACCCTTCGTGCGTCGCCGCGCGGACGTGCTGGGCCGCGGGCGACAAGCGCACACCTTGCTGAAATACGCTTTCCGGGGCGCCAATTACCGCCACTTCGATCGGGCCATTGCCGTTCGATGGGCCGCAAGACCATAGCGCCAACGCGGCAAGCAGAGACAGGCAGAATCGCATCATCCCCCGACTAGCAGGTTACTACGCGCTGGTCAGCTTACGGAAGATGCGGATTTAACTGCCCGGTCAGAGCTTGCGCAGCAAGGTCGGCTCGCTCGGCGATGGCGCGCGGTGCGCCCAGGAACGAACCACCATCGCGCTTGCTGCATCATCGCTGGGTTGCAGCGGACGGCGAGCATGCTGCGAATCGATTTCTTCGTCGAAAGCAATCCCGAACCGGTTGTCCTGCACCCACGCAACCGTGCCATTAACGATCCCGATATTGCGCAGTTCAATCGTCAGGCGATGGCCGCGCTGCACGCGCAGATTCCCTTCGCCCATCATTCCGCCATCGGAAAGATTGCGAACCCGCACGCGGTGGGCATCGGCGTTCTGTTCAACGCGGATATCTGCCAGCAAAAACAGGCTGTCACGCGCTACGCTGCGTGTTTCCACTCCCGTCATGACCGGATCGCCTCCTTAATCGCAAAATGATCAACAGAGTCTGTGAAGCGGTAAACCAACTGCCCCGTTGCGTCACCATTCTTGCAGCGATTGCGGTTAATGAGTGGTGAAATCACTGCCAAAAACCGCGCTGAATAATCGCTCCGTCCCAGCGCGGCACAGTTGCCGAGCCTGGATTGATGATCAATCGTCGCGCGAAACCTTTTCGCGCCGTTCATGCGCTTCCTGTGCTTCGACTGTCATGGTTGCAACCGGGCGGGCGATGAGGCGGCGCAGGCCAATTGGTTCACCGGTGACTTCACAATAGCCATATTCGCCTGAATCAATCCGCCGCAGCGCGGAATCGATTTTCGACACCAGTTTACGTTGCCGGTCACGGGTGCGCAGTTCGATCCCCCAGTCGGTTTCACTTGAGGCGCGATCAGTCAGATCCGCTTCGCGGATCGGGCCATCCTGCAGGGATTGCAGGGTCTGGCCCGCCGCCGAATGGATTGAGCGTTTCCACTCAATCAGCAGCATCCGGAAATAGGCCTGCTGGCGTTCATTCATGTATTCCTCGTCCTCGCTCGGCACATAGTCCGGAGCGAGCAGGCGCTTGGCCTTTTCAAGGATATCGATATCGTCAGACGCGGCAGTTGGCATGAAGCCCTCTCATCGAGTGAACTGCTGGGCTGACCGTTTTTTCCTGCCGCCTGAATATTTTCATTGGCTCACCTGGTCCCAGCAAGCTGAAGCAATGCGCGCCCTATAGGCAAGGCCTCTGCGAGGCACAAGCGGGTTTGGAATTGAGGTGGGGGCAACGGCCCATCCGCCAGAAAGTGCAATCCGCGTTAACCAATTGTTGACCATGTTAGCCGAATTCTTGTCATCGGAAGGCCGCCTGGGGGGCGGTCTGGTCACACGGGGACGACAACATGACGATCATTGCGATCAACGCCAAAGATGCAAATGTTTCACGCGAAACATCAGCCGAACCGGCACTTGGACGGTGGCTGGCAGAGGCTGCTCAGGGCCAAGCCGAAGCCTGCTTCGATCTGGGCGTCGCATTTTCGACCGGCAGCAATGGCGCAGCCTGCGATCTGATCGAAGCGCACAAGTGGTTCAATCTGGCTGCCGTCCGCGGACATGAAGAAGCCGCGCATTGCCGGGCTGATATCTCCGACGAAATGACCGCCCGCGAAATCGCCGAAGCCCAGCGCCGCGCGCGCCAATGGCTCGCCGAAGGCCGCCTGCGCGCTGCGTAAGTTGCCGTTTAATCAATCTTTTTGAATGGGGTGCGGCCACCTAAATACATCTGGTCGCTGGCAACCCCTTCGCGTTCGCGTTCGAGAAAGTCGGCGACAGCGGAACGAAAGCCGGGATCAGCGATCCAATGCGCTGACCACGTCTGCACCGGCTCATACCCTCGGGCAAGCTTGTGCCCACCCTGTGCGCCTGCCTCAACCCGGTTGAGGCCGCGGGCGATGGCGATGTCGATCGCCTGATAGTAACATAGTTCAAAATGCAGGAAGCGCACTTCGCGGGTGCAGCCCCAATAGCGGCCATAAAGTGCATCGGACCCGGCGAAATTGAGCGCGCCTGCAATCGCCTGATCGCCATCATAGGCGAGGATCAGCACCACCCGGTCCCCCATCCGCTGACCCAGCAGGCTGAACGCCTCGCGCGTCAGATAGGGCTGCCCCCATTTGCGTGCGCCAGTATCCTGATAGAATATCCAGAATGCATCCCAATGCGCTTCGGTGATTTCCGCGCCAGTTAACTGCCGGATCGTCAGACCCTCCACCGCGCTGCTGCGTTCCTTGCGCAGGTCCTTGCGTTTGCGTGAGGCAAGCGCACCGAGGAAATCGTCAAAACTGGCATAGCCGCGGTTGACCCAGTGAAACTGGATATCCGAACGCGGCAACCAACCGGCGTCTTCGAACAGCGCCAATTGTTCGGGCGCGATGAAAGTCGCGTGGGCCGATGACAGCTTGTTCTGTTCACACACCAATTCTGCCCCTTTGAGCAGAGGCGCTGCCAACGCCGGATCGCTCAGCAACAGGCGCGGGCCGGTCGCCGGGGTGAAGGGAGCGGCGATCTGAAGCTTGGGATAATAGCGCCCGCCCGCGCGGTGCCAGGCATCGGCCCAAGCATGATCGAACACATATTCGCCCTGCGAATGCGCCTTCACATAGGACGGCATCGCGGCGAGCAGCCGCCCTGCGCTATCTGTAATCGCAATCGGTGCAGGTTCCCATCCGGTGCCGGGGCCGACAGAACCCGAATCCTCCATCGCGGTCAGGAATTCGTGGCTGACGAAGGGATTACCGTTGCCGCCCAGCGCGTTCCATTCCGCACGATCGAAACTACCGACCGAGGGGGCAAGGCGGACGATCAGTTCATTTGTGCTCTCATCCTTGTTCATGCCAGCCCCGCCCCTTCGGCGATCAGCGCATCGGCATGGTCCATTGCACGCAGGCGGGTCTCTGGCGAATTGACTGTCCAGGTAAGCACCGGCAGCCCCCTGGCACGCAGGGCCGCGACCAACCGGTTTGGCAGGGCAGCGATGTGATAGGCGAGGAAATCGGGGCGTGCGATCCACAGCGCCAGCCGCCGTTGCCACGCCTTTTGGGTATTTCCGCGATCATCCTCGCGCATCACCAGCCCGGCGCAGGTCTGCGGCGAATGCCGCCGAAACCAGCGCGCCACGCGGGGGTCGAAACTCATTACCGCATGGGGTCCATCATAATCGGCGAGCATGCGACTGACGGTGACACATGTCATTGCGACATCATATCCCGGCCGCGACTTGATCTCGATCAGCAGTGGCACGCGGCCAGCCACCACTTCGAGCAATGTCGAAAGCTTGAACGGGTGCTGATCTGTACCGAGAAGACAAAGCTGTTCGAGTTCGGCTGCGGTGCGCTGTTCTGTTTCCCCAGCCACCCCGGTTAACCGATCAAGCTCCCAGTCGTGGAACACCATCGGGTGATCATCACGGCTGCGCTGGATATCGCATTCGATGCCCATGCCTGCCGCAATCGCGCCCTCGGCGGCTGCAAGCGAGTTTTCCGGCACGCCCTTACGGTGCAGCCCGCGGTGGGCATATTCCCACTGCGTCAGCCAATCCGGAGCGCGCCGTCCGTTCATCGGGCGTCAGGCGTCCTTGATCGCGATCACCGCATCGACTTCAACAACTGCATCAAGCGGGAGCGCAGGCACACCCACTGCTGCGCGCGCATGACGGCCCTTGTCGCCGAACACTTCCACCATGAGGTCAGATGCGCCGTTCGCTACTTTTGGCTGTTTTGTGAAATCAAGCGCGCAATTCACGAACACGCCCAGCTTGACCACGCGCTCGACTTTGTCGAGCAGTCCAGCTTCCTTTAGCTGCGCAAGGATCATGAGACCGCATGCACGCGCTGCTTTCATGCCCGAATCGGTATCATGATGAATTCCGAGTTTGCCTGTGACAAGCTTGCCATCGATGAACGGCAATTGGCCCGACACATGCGCAAAACCGCCCGCTACGACCACCGGCACATAGCTGGCTACCGGTGCAGCGGCCTCAGGCAGGTCGATACCAAGCTCTTCAAGTCGTGCGTGAATATTCATGCTCTTTCCCCTTCCAACCGTTCAAGCAGCCACGGCAGGGCTTCGTCCCAGCGATCAATCCGGGCTTCAGCGTGGCCTGCCTTGTGAGCACAATCAATCGCGTGGGCGATCATCGGTTCGCCGCACAGGTGCAGCCGCGTGACGTGCGGGGTGATTTCCGCGACTGAGGCGTGATGCTGGGCAAGATCATCGATGAACACCGCGCGGGTGGGCGCGTATTCATCCATGATCGCCTTCAACGCCGGGCCTTTGGGCCCCTGATTGGTGAAAACGCGGGCATTGATGCCAACCGCAGCAAGTTGCGCGGCGCGAGCATCACGGTGACCATCGACCAGGTTGGTCAGGATCACGACATTGGCCTTTTCCGCCAGCGTGTTGATCCCTTCAACCGCACCCGCAATCGGTTTTTGCGAGTCCATCTCGTTGTCGAAGAATTCGCGCAGCATCCGCCAGATATCAGCCGGTTCGACCAACTCGCCGCTCGTCTGCCAGCGCAGGGCTTCTGCAAAATTGTGGCCTTCAAGATGGAAATCGATCCCTTGGCTCGCCTCCAGCCAGTCTTTGAAAGGGGCAACCATGTGCAGCAGCACTTCGTCGCAATCGGAGATAATCAGGGGGCGGGTCATTGTGTCAAAGCGTCCTTGGCGGCAACCAGTTCCTCAGGCGTGACGGCCAGCGCCGCTGCCGCACGGATCAGGTCGGGTTCGTGGTTGGAAAGAAATTCGAGCGCGGAGGCAAGGATCATCGGATCGCCCAGCCCGGCCCGCAAAGTATCGGGATCAAGCCCGGTCAGATCAAGGTATCGCGCGGCGCGATCTTCGCCTTCCAGCACCCAGCCGAGCGCGGCGAGCGCCAGCGTTTGCGGGTTGAGCGGGTCGGAAGCTGAACGAAGCGGGATTGTCCTGTCCTTTGGTGGGGGTTAGTCGTAAGGCAATCGAATGCGGGGCGAGCAGTGACAAAGCGGATCATGGTTGTCGAGGATAATGACCTCAACAGAAAATTGTTCTGTGACGTTCTGCGCGCCAACGGCTTTGAAGTTGAGCCTGTGGCTGATGGCAACATGGTGCTGGACACCGCGCGTGCAACCTCACCCGATCTGATCATAATGGATATCCAGCTTGGCGGGGTATCAGGCGTTGACCTGATCGAAGCCGCCAAGGCAGACCAGATGCTCTGCAGGATCCCGGTGCTGGCCGTGACCGCCTTTGCGGCCAAAGGCGATGAAGAACGCATCCGTGCGGCAGGCGCCGAGGGCTATTTGTCAAAGCCGGTATCGATCGGGCCGTTCATGACCGCGGTCAACGCGCTGGTTTAGAGCACTTTCCGACCATTCTGGGTTACTCTGATCCCGTGAGGAAGTCTGCTGGCTTCGTTACGACGCTGACAGGGGCAAACCAGCCCCTGCTGCGCGCCGCCTAGGAAAGCCTGACCGCAGTTTCGGCCGCAAAGGTGATCGCGGTCAGGCACAGGCCGAACATGAAGCTTTTATAGGCGTAGGCGAGGTATTTGTATTTCTTGCGCTGCAACACCTGCCCGTTCTGGTAGATGTCGTGCAGCATGGTGCGGAACACGGTTTCATCCGTGCGCAGGTCGGCAAGGATGCTTTCGGTCCATTCTCCTTCGTCCAAGTGGACAAAATAGCCGAAAAACATCTTGTTCGACTTACCGTCGTTAAGCTTGGCGGATCCCGGGCCGCTGACCGAAGGCAGCACCGCGAACACGGCAAACATCGCCGAAACAAACGCGAACAACGCCAGCACGGCCAGCGACCATGGCAGCGCACCGCCCGCCGCCTGGCCCAGCGAAATGGTGAAGACAAGAAAGGTTGCACCCATCAGGATCGAAGCCTTGGCATCGGCCATCTGGCTGAGCGTCAGATTGACCTGCTGGCTGGTGCGCACCAGATGGATCGCATGGTTGGAATAGCCCGAGGGCGATGGCAGCGAAGGCGCCGCCCCCGATGGCGCAACGCCCTGTTCAGCCTGCGTTGCATTTTCAGCCATGATATCCCCCCGGACAGGCCGCGCAGAGTCCCCCTTGCGCGGCGAAAACTTGACAAGCTGCATCATCCGCCGCTTTGCAGCCGTAATATCGTGGCACACGCCAGACCACAACCGATGCATAGAAAGCATAGCCGCCCATGAACCCCACCCAAGTCGAAGAGCGCATCCGCACCCTGATCGAACCGTTCAACAAGAAAGGCGTGGCGGTCGAGGATGCGACCACCTTTGCCGGTGATCTTGAATTCGACAGCCTGACCGTGATGGATTTCGTCGCCGCGATCGAGGATGAATTCGACATCATCATCAGCATGAACCAGCAGGCCGAAATCGAAAACTGGGGCCAGTTGATCGCCGCAGTCCACAAGTTGCAGGATAGCTGATAATGGCGACGTCCATGACCGAAACTCTCACCGCCGATAGCGCCTCGAAGCCGGTTGACCTGCTGGCCAAGTTCGATCCGATCATCCAGACCCGCGAGACATTGCTTGCCGCCGGGGTGGAGGATCCGTTCAGTCTGGTGATGGAGGAGGTATTGTCCCCCACCCGTGCGATCTGCAACGGGCGCGATACGATCCTGCTTGGTACCTATAACTACATGGGCATGACCTTCGATCCTGACGTGATCGAGGCAGGCAAGCGCGCGATGGAAGAGTTTGGCGCTGGCACCACTGGCAGCCGCGTGCTCAACGGCACCTTCCGCGATCACCGCGATGTCGAAACGGCCTTGCGCGAATTTTATGGCATGGATCATGCCATGGTGTTTTCGACCGGGTATCAGGCCAATCTCGGGATCATTTCGACGCTGGCGGGCAAGGGTGATTACATCATCCTCGATATCGACAGCCACGCATCGATCTGGGATGGCTGCGCGATGGGCAACGCCGAGGTCGTGCCGTTCAAGCACAATGACGTCGAAGCGCTGGAAAAGCGGTTGAAACGCGTTCCCGAAGGTGCGGGCAAGCTGGTGGTGCTCGAAGGCGTTTATTCGATGATGGGCGATGTCGCCCCGCTCAAGGAAATGGTCGCCGTCTGCAAAGCGCACGGCGCGACGGTGCTGGTGGACGAGGCGCATTCGATGGGCTTCATCGGCGAACACGGCCGCGGCGTCGCCGAAGAACAGGGCGTGCTGGACGACGTTGATTTCATCATCGGCACCTTTTCCAAAAGCGTCGGCACGGTCGGCGGTTTCTGCGTGTCGAACCACCCCAAGTTTGAAGTGCTGCGGCTGGTGTGCCGTCCTTACGTCTTCACCGCCGCCCTGCCGCCTGCGGTCATGGCGAGCAGCGCCACCTCGATCCGCAAGCTGATGCACGGCGGGAACAAGCGCGCGCATCTGTGGGAGAACAGCCGCACGCTGCACGGCGGGCTCAAGGCATTGGGCTTCCAGCTTGGCACCGACACCCCGCAAAGCGCGATCATCGCGGTGATCATGCCCGATCTGGAAAAGGGCGCAATGATGTGGGAGGCGCTGTTGAAGGAGGGCCTCTACGTCAACCTCGCCCGCCCGCCCGCAACCCCGGCCGGCATGACCCTGCTGCGTTGTTCGCTGTGCGCGGAGCATTCAGCCGAACAGGTGCAGACGATCCTCGGCATGTTCGAACGGGCGGGCAAGGCGATCGGGATTATTTGAGCGC
>JANQTR010000058.1 GCA_030731635.1 Erythrobacter sp.
GTGCCTGTGGGGCGCTTTGCAAGTAGATATGTCTCACAAGGCCCAGACCGAGGACGAGCGCGAATATGCAGATATTCTGATCGTGATGATGACCCCCGTGATCAAGGGTTACGGCACCGACAAGGGTTATGACATCGCGAATAACATGCAGCAGGTCTACGGCGGGCACGGCTACGTCAAGGAATGGGGCATGGAGCAATTCGTGCGCGATAGCCGGATTGCGATGATCTACGAAGGCGCCAACGGCGTTCAGGCGATGGACCTTTGCGGCCGCAAGCTGGCATCGAATGGCGGCAAAGCGATTCAGGCTTTCTTTGCCATGATCGACGAGGAAATCGGCGCAGCCAAACAAGTGCCTGAACTGAAGGGCGTGGCCGAAAAGCTTGAAAAGGCGCTCGGCGAGCAGAAGGCTGCGACCATGTGGTTCATGCAGAACGCGATGACCAACCCCAATCACCTTGGTGCCGGCGCGCACCATTACATGCATATCATGGGCGTAGTGACGCTCGGCTTTTTCTGGCTGAAGATGGCCAAGGTTGCGCTTGGCAAACTAGCGGGTGAGCCTTCGGACAAGGCGTTCTACGAAGCTAAGCTGGTCTCGGCCAACTATTACGCCGAACGGTTCCTGCCTGATGCAGACGCACTCCGGCGCAAGTTGGAAGCGGGCAGTGAAAACATGATGAAGCTCCCTGCCGAAGCGTTCGCCACGGCAGCGTAAGCGGCGCAGCGATCATTTCCTGGCAGATTTGCGGGCCGTCATGTTTGCGCATGGCGGCCCGTTGCGTATCAGTGGTACGCTTCAGAACCGCCGGGATTGATAAAGCGGCGGTGGCAAATGGTGCTAGCGGTGACAGCGCCGCAATCTAAGGAAGGCAATCGAAATGATCGGTCGGATGTTCACATGGGCTGGGGCGATGGTTATGGCGTCGGCCCTTCCGCTGGCTGCGGCGCAGGCGGAAGTGCCAAGCGCATCGGGCGCGGTTCCCGCACCGCTATTGGCTGACCTCAATCGCCAATATGATCAGATCATTTCCGACCTGATCCGCATCACCGAAACCCCCGCGCCGCCGTTCAAGGAACAGGCCCGTGCGGAATTGTTCGCTGCAATGCTGCGCGATGCTGGGCTACCCAATGTGACCATCGATGAAGAGGGCAACGTGCTGGCATTGCGGCCGGGCACACAGGATGGCCCGGTGTTTGTCGTTTCGGCCCATCTTGATACGGTATTTCCCGAAGGCACAGCGATCACCGTCACCCGCGAAGGTGACCGATTGATGGCGCCCGGTATCGGAGATGACAGTCTAGGCCTTGCCAGTATGCTTGCATGGGTTCGGGCGCTGGAACATCACAAGATCGCTACCGAGACGGCAATTCTGTTCGTCGCGACTGTCGGGGAAGAAGGCGCGGGCGACCTGCGTGGTGTGCGCCACCTATTCACCAAGGGAGAATATCAGGCTCGCATCAGCGGGTTCCTGTCAATCGACAATTCTGATGCCGCGCGGATTGTTCGGGCCGCAGTTGGCTCGCGCCGCTATCGGTTGGTGTTCAAGGGGCCGGGCGGGCACAGTTACGGCGCGTTCGGGATCGTTAATCCCATGGCGGCGATGGCCGAAACGGTGCGCGGGATTTATGCGATCGACGTGCCAACCGAGCCCAAGACGACCTATGCTGCCAGCATTGTAAGCGGCGGAAGGTCGGTCAATTCAATCCCCGACGAAATCGTGCTCGAGATCGATATGCGGTCAAGCGAGCCGGAAGCGCTGGCCGCGCTGGAGGGGGCAGCGCTGGCCGCGGCAAATACCGCCGTGGCGGGGGAAAACGCCGCACGTTCTGTCGCTGCTGGGGCAGTATCGCTGGATATGGAGTTGATCGGTGACCGTCCGGCGGGCTCCACGCCTGCCGATCATGCGTTGGTGGTCGATGCGGTCTCAGCTTCGGCCGCAGCTGGGTTTATCCCGCGGCTCGATGCCTCATCCACCGACGCCAATATTCCCATGAGCCTCGGCATCCCGGCATTGACGGTGGGGACCGGGGCCGGAGGTGGGCGCGCCCACAGCCTTGACGAATACCTCGAAATCGGGCGCGAGCGGTTTATCGCAGGGGTATCGGTCGGCCTTGGAATCATCCTCGCCCAGACCGAGCCAAGCGCACCCTGAGGCCTATTCCAGCATTCCCATAAACCTTTGCGTCCCCGCTTTGACCCTGGGCCCCGCAGAGGGGGCAGAGCCTTCCTTCCGCGTTGGCGCACTTCTGGAGATTGGGCGTGATCGTTCGGGTGCCGGCGCAGGCAGGGGTGCGGGCGTTGGCGTGGGGGCAGCAGCAAGAATTGGCGCAGGTTTGGGTTCAGGCTCAGGCGTTGGCATCGGTGTTGGCGCGGGCGCTTCGATGCGACTTTCGATCACCTCATCGCGCACAGGCTTCGGCGGTGGGGGCGCTTCGGCCTGACTTTCGACCACAGTTTCGCGAACAGCTTCCGGTGGCTCGGGCGGCGCTATAGAACGGTCAACGACCGGCTGTTCATCCGGCGCGGACCCCGCCAAAATCTGCGCTGCAACCTCCTCGATGGTACCGACGACGAGCAGCGGTTGGCCGCCGACAATACCGACATTGGTCTGACCGTTTTCGGCGGTTCGAAGCCATGCAACGTTTTCGGCCACGACAAGATAGTTGCCGCCGCGCGAGTTGAGCTGGATGAATTTCATGATCACCGTTTCCCGAACATCTACCAAAAGCTTGGAAGGTCTGGAGGGGAGTAGCGGATCTTGGTTAAGGAACAGGTCTATTCCACCGGCAGGAAATCGGGAACCGACAAATAGCGCTCACCCGTATCATAATTGAAGCCCATCACGCGGGTGCCCGCTGCCAGGTCGGGCAACTTCTTGGCGATCGCGGCTAGGGTTGCGCCGCTGGAAATCCCCACCAGCATGCCCTCTTCATGTGCAGCGCGGCGGGCCATCTCCTTTGCGGATTCAGCGTCAACCGCGATCGCCCCGTCAATTGCGGCGGTGTGAAGGTTGCCGGGGATGAAGCCTGCGCCGATGCCCTGGATCGGGTGGGGGCCGGGCTGGCCACCGTTGATCACTGGCGACGCTTCGGGCTCTACCGCGTAGGCTTTAAAGCTGGGCCAATGCTTTTTCAGCTCTTCCGCGCAGCCGGTCAGGTGACCGCCTGTCCCAACCCCGGTGATCATGACGTCAATTGGGCTTTCTGCGAAATCGGCGAGAATTTCCTGCGCCGTGGTACGTGCATGAATCGCGGGGTTGGCGTCATTGTCGAACTGGCTTGGCATCCATGCGCCCGGCGTCATCGTCACCAGTTCCTGCGCGCGCTCAATCGCGCCGCGCATGCCTTTTTCGCGCGGGGTAAGATCAAAGCTTGCACCATAGGCCAGCATCAGCCGGCGGCGTTCAATCGACATGCTTTCCGGCATCACCAGCACCAATTTGTAACCCTTGACCGCCGCCACCATGGCGAGGCCGATGCCGGTGTTGCCGCTGGTCGGCTCTACGATCGTGCCGCCGGGCTGGAGTTTGCCAGTGGCCTCCGCATCTTCAACCATGGCAAGCGCGATACGATCCTTGATCGATCCACCGGGGTTGGCGCGCTCGGACTTTACCCAGACTTCGTGATCGGGGAACATCCGCGCCAGGCGGATATGCGGGGTTGCGCCAATGGTCTCCAGGATCGATTGAGCTTTCATGAGGTTACCTCTCTCTTGAGCGCAGCCGGTTCAAAACTGCGCGCGCGGCGCAATTCCGGGAAGTACCACGCCCATACCAATGTAACGAATATCGCACCCGCGCCGCCGAATACAACCGCTCCGGTTGCGCCAAGGATGGCAGCGGCAAGGCCCGATTGCATCTCGCCCAGTTCATTCGAAGCGGAGATGGCAAGGCCGGAAATCGCCGAGACCCGCCCGCGCTTGTCGTCGGGCGTGAACAATTGCACCAGCGAACTGCGGATGAAAACCGAAATCATGTCGATCCCACCCATCACCGCAAGGATCGCCAGCGACAGCAGAAACGAGCGTGAAAAGGCAAAGGCAATCGTCACCGCGCCAAACGCCGCCACCGCCCACAGCATTTTCAGGCCAACCTCGCGTTCGAGCGGGCGAAACGACAGCCATAGCGCAACGCCCGCCGCACCAAGCGATGGGGCGGCGCGCATCAGGCCCAGACCTTCCGGCCCCACAAACAGGATGTCGCGTGCAAACACCGGCAGCAGCGCGGTAGCGCCGGCCAGCAGAACTGCAAACAAATCGAGCGTGATGCACCCAAGCAAGAACCGCTCACGCCAGACGTAGACAATGCCCTCGACGATCTGGCGCAAAGGCTTCAGTCGAGGGCCCTCGTGCTTCGCGCGGATTGGGCGCACGGTGAGGATCAGCACCATCGCCGCCAGCAACAATCCTGCAGACAGCGCGTGGGGCAGCCATTCGACGCGGGCAAAGATCAATCCGCCGACCGCTGGCCCTGCGACACTGGCCGATTGCCATGCAATTGAAGACAATGCGATCGCGCGCGGCAGCAACGCCGGCGGGACAATGTTGGGGGCGATTGCGCTCATCGAAGGGCCGACAAACACGCGCGCCGCACCGTGCGCTGCAGCCAGCGCAAACAGGATCGGGATATTCATCGCATCCTGCCAGGTCAGCACTGCCAGCGCTGCGGCAACGCAGGCGTCGATCCCGTTGGCAAAAGCGGCGACATGGCGGCGATCAAACCGGTCCGCCGCCAGTCCTGCTACTGGAGTGAGGAGGAAGAGTGGGACAAACTGCGCCAGCCCCAATAGGCCGAGCTGGAACGAAGCCTCGGCCACGCTCATCCCATAATCATCGCGAGCTATCGCGTAGAGCTGATAGCCTAACAGCACCACCATCGACATCGTGGCGAACACCGCCATAAAGCGTGCGAGCCAGTAGCGGCGATAGTCGCCAATTTGTAAAGGTGAGGTCGGTTCAGTCACGCCGCCGCCTTGGCAGGGACACGGCCTCCTGCCAAGCAGGTGAAACGTGTCAGCCAGTCAGCCGAGCTTTTTCAGCGCGGACGGCGCAGGCGCGGATTAGGCTGCAACTGGTCGATGATCGACACAAAATCATCAAGCCGGATGATCCGTTCGAACTGGAAGCCCGCACGGTCGTCGCGGGTCCAGATCACATAGGCTTCAATACGGCCCACCACCGGCAAGCGAATGATGATACGATCGCCGCGTTGCAATTGCTCTGAGCCGCCATCGACCATGAAGCCGTGGGCCGACAGGTTGCTGACATGCAGGTGCATATCGCCATGCACGAAATGCTCCACGATCGCGGGCATATCGACTGGGTGCCGAGCTGCGCGCCGCAAGTCTGTTACACTGAGATTTGCTCCACCAGCCACGCCTTGCGACCCTCCCTTTTGTCCGGGCTTAGACCAAGGCAATGAACCAAAAAGGCTGACAATTGGTAAAGGCGCGTGCAGGCTTGTGGTTTACCGTCGCACCAATGCGTGGCGCTTCTTGCCAAGGCTGAGGCGCAAAGTTTCACCTTCGCCCGGAAGGATAAGCAGTGCCGGATCGGTGACCGCCACGCCGTCGAGCTTGACCGCACCCTCAGCCAGTTTGCGTTTGGCCTCGCCGCCGGAAGCCGTGAGGCCAAGTTCTGTGAGTAGCGCGGCGAGGCGCTTGCCTTCAGGTCCGGTGGAGGCGGTAGGCAGATCCTCGCCAGCGCCGGATCCAGCAAAAGTTTCGCGCGCGGTCGCTTCGGCACGGGCGGCGGCATCATCACCACGCACCAGTTTCGTGACTTCATTGGCCAGTACCGTCTTTGCCGCGTTGATCTCTGCGCCTTCGAGCGCTTCAAGCCGGGCAATCTCATCCAATGGCAGATCAGTGAACAGCTTAAGGAAGCGGCCTACGTCGCGGTCATCAACGTTGCGCCAATATTGCCAGAAGTCGTAAGCGGGCAGTTGATCTTCGTTGAGCCACACCGCGCCTG
>JANQTR010000059.1:0-2921 GCA_030731635.1 Erythrobacter sp.
GCCATGTTCTGCGATAACAGCGCCACCCGTCCCGGCCCGGCGCTCGCCAAGCGCTTGACCATCAGCGTGTCGCCCAGCCGCACCACGTGGATGCCGTCGCGGAACGGGCGCGGGCTGCAATCGACGAGGATTTCGTCGCCGTTGTTGAGCAATGGCTCCATCGAATCCCCCTCCACCGTGATCGCCGATAGCTGCGCGCGTTCCAGCCCCTGTTCGGCCAGCCAGCGGCGTGAAAAACGGAAGGTGTCGAATGCGGCTTCATCGCCCGGCACCCTGCCCGGCCCCGCCGACGCGCCGAGATCAAGCCGGGGTACATCGACCCAATCCCCCGATTCGCGCCGCCTACGGGGTTTTACGTAGGATTTTTCCTGCGCCTCACGCAATTCCTCCTCCCCCACGCCGAAGAACTGCGCGAGCTTGGCGCGGTCCTGTTCTTCCAGTTTGCGGGGCGAACCTTTGCGAATGAATTGCTGGAGATAGGATGGATTGCGTCCGAGCAGCTCGGACAAGGCCGCCAGACTCACGCCCCGCGCCTGCGACAATTCCAGCAGGCGCGCACGCGGTCCGGCGAGCGTTTCAGCGGCAATTTGTTGGGTTTTCCTCATGGAAACTTCCTACATGAAGGAATTTTCCTAGACAAGTAGGAAATCTCTTGAGACAAAACAGGAACATCGGGCGATTCGCCAGATGTGGATCACGATTAGCCGCCCATCCTTTAAGCACCAACAGGGACGCAAACCATGCTGCTTCGGACTATTGAAACCTTCCTGCGGACGCATTCCATGCCCGCCACCAAATTCGGGCGGCTTGCCGCCCATGACCCGCGCTTCGTGCTCGATTTGCGCATGGGGCGCATCCCCCGGCCCGATACCGAACTGCGCACCCGCGCATGGATGCAAGGCTATGCCGACCGCACCACTGAGCAGATGAAGGAGGCCGCATGATGTTGACCGAAAGCCTGCGCGATCCCTTCGCGCACCTGTTCGCTGACTTCGCCGAAGTCGAGGTCAAATCCGCCGCCGCAGCGCCCTTTTCCTCCCACGCCAACCGCGCCCGTCGCACCACCGCAGACCGTGTGCGCACCGCGCTGATGGTGCTGACTAGCGGCGCGGGGACGATGATCACGCATGAGGAAAAGGCCTGGGCCTCGATCACGTTCTCGGGCACGCGGCATGAAGTGACGCTGGAATTCTGCGGCGCAGAGGCGGTGGTGGGCGGCGAAGACCTGATCGAGCGCCTGCCCGATCACGAATTTCGCATCCCCGGGCAGTTGGTCGCCGATGCCACGGTCACCAAGGTCGACCACCGCTTCGGCGCGATGGAGCGGTTGGAAGTGACCGCAGTGTTGTTGCTGTTGGAGGAGGGGTGACTTACCCAACTTCGTCTTCCCGGGCTTGACGGGATCCCGCTGCCTTCCTGCCATAACGAAGAAAGCGGGGCCCCGGCTCGGGGGCCGGGGAGACGGTGCGGGTTAGGTTCTTCTAACCACCAAATTCCTGATCTCGCTCATATCCTCCATCGCAAACCGCACGCCTTCGCGGCCCAGCCCGGAATCCTTGACCCCGCCGTAAGGCATGTTGTCGACCCGGTAGCTGGGCACGTCGTTGATCACCACGCCGCCGACGTCGAGCCGGTCCCACGCGTCGAACATCTGGAACAGGTCGCGGGTGAAGATGCCCGCTTGCAGCCCGAATTTCGAATTGTTGACCTCTTCCAGTGCGGCATCGAAGTGGTCGAAGCGTTGGAGGATCGCGAGCGGGCCAAAGGCTTCCTCGTTCTTTGCCTTGGCATCATCGGGCACGCCTTCGAGCAGCGTCGCCTCCAGCATATTGCCGCGCGACAATCCGCCGCCGCACAGCAGGGTTGCGCCTGCGGCCACAGCCTCATCAATCCAGCCCTTCAGCCGCTTGGCCTCCCCGTCCGAGATCATCGGGCCAATGAAGGTGTCGCGGTGCTTGGGATCGCCCGCGATCAGCGTTTTTGCCTTGGCAACCAGCATCGCCTTGAAGGCATCATACACATCAGCGTGGATCAGGATGCGCTGCACCCCGATGCAGGATTGGCCCGATTGATAGAACGCGCCAAAGATCACCCGTTCCAGCGCGTCATCCAGATCGGCGTCCTTGTCGATAATCACCGCCGCATTGCCGCCGAGTTCAAGCACGACCTTCTTCTTGCCCGCCTTGGCTTTCAGGTCCCAGCCCACGCCCGGTGATCCGGTGAAGCTGAGCAGCTTCAGCCGGTCATCTTCAGTGAACAGATCGGCCCCATCACGGCTGGCCGGCAGGATGCTGAACGCGCCTTCGGGCAGCACATCGCATTCGGCCAGCACTTCGCCCATGATGATCGCGCCGAGCGGGGTCTTGCTCGCAGGCTTCATCACGAACGGGCAACCCATTGCAATCGCAGGCGCGATCTTGTGCGCAGCGAGGTTCAGCGGGAAGTTGAACGGCGAGATGAAGCTGCACGGCCCGATCGGCACGCGCTTCCACATCCCCATATACCCCTTGGCCCGCGCCGAGATGTCGAGCGGCTGGACCTCGCCGTAATTGCGCACCGATTCCTCGGCGGCGATGCGGAAAGTGTCGATCAGGCGGGTAACCTCGCCTTCCGCATCGTTGATCGGCTTGCCCGCCTCAACGCACAGCGCATAGGCGAGTTCGTCAAAGCGTTCCTTGAACCGCGCGACGCAGTGCATCAGCACGCCCTGCTTTTCATAGGAGGCAAGCCGCGCCATCGGTTCAGCCGCGCGGCACGCGCCGGCAATGGCTTCCTCGATCACATCGGGCGTGGCCAGCGCGGTGCGGAACGCGACCTCGCCGGTGTATTTGTCGGTCACCGCAAGATCGGTGTTGGGCTGCGCGGCCTTGTTGTTGAGGTAGAGCGGGTAGGTGGATTTCAGTTTCATCGGGCGTCCTTCC
>JANQTR010000059.1:3021-5935 GCA_030731635.1 Erythrobacter sp.
ATCTGGTCGTTCTCGGTGTAATCCACCGGGCAATCGATCAGATGCACGCCGGGCGTATCGCGGCACAGGGCGAGCAATTCGGTCAGATGCTGCGAAGATGTCACCCGGTGGCCGGACGCGCCATAGCTTTCGGCATATTTCACGAAATCCGGGTTGCCATAGGTCAGGCCGAAATCGGCAAAGCCCATGTTCGCCTGCTTCCAGCGGATCATGCCATAGGCATCATCGCGCAGGATCAGCACAGTGAGATTAAGGCCGAGGCGCACCGCGGTCTCCATCTCCTGGCTGTTCATCATGAAGCCGCCATCGCCGCAAATCGCCATCACCTTGCGATCCGGGTACAGCATCGCGCTCATCATCGCTGACGGCAGGCCTGCGCCCATCGTCGCCAGCGCATTGTCGAGCAGCACGGTGTTGGGCAGGTAGGCAGTGTACCCGCGCGCGAACCAGATTTTGTAGACCCCGTTATCGAGGCAGATGATCCCGTCGCGCGGCATGCAATCGCGCACTTGGCTGACCAGATGCGGCGGGAAGATTGGGAACCGGGTATCGGCGGCCAGCGCGTTGGTGTGGTCAAGTTCCGCCTGATGATAGGCCAGAATGTGGTCGAAGTTCCAACCGCGATTGGGCGAAACGTCTTCCTTGATCTGCCAGACCGCGTTGCCGATATCGCCGATCACTTCGATCTGCGGGAAATAGACCGGATCGACCTCGGCGGTTTTGGTCGACACGTGGATCACCGTGACGCCGTTATCCTTCATGAAGAAGGGTGGCTTTTCGATCACGTCATGGCCGACATTGATGATGCAGTCCGATGCTTCGACCGCGCGGTGAACGAAGTCACCCGCCGATAGCGCCGCGCAGCCGACGAATTTGGGGTGGCGTTCGTCAATCACGCCCTTGCCCATCTGAGTCGTGAGGAAGGGGATCCCGGTCTTTTCGACCAGTTGTTCCAGCATCCGGCCCGCCATCTTGCGGTTTGCGCCCGCACCAATAACGATGATCGGGCTTTTGGCCGCTTCAATCGCCTTGACCGCCGCGCGGACGGCCTTTGCCTCTGCGCTGGGACGCCGTGCGATGCTTTTGGGCAGCGGCTTGAAATCGGTCGCCTGTTCTTCGGCGATGTCTTCGGGCAGTTCGATCAGGGTCGCGCCGGGCTTCTCCTCCTCGGCGAGGCGATAGGCCTCACGCACCCGGCTGGGAATATTGTCTCCGGCGGCAATCTGGATCGCATATTTGGTGACTGGCCCCATCAGCTTGACGATATCGACGATCTGGAACCGGCCCTGCTTCGATTTCTTGATCGGTTTCTGCCCGGTGATCATCAGCACTGGCATCCCGCCCAATTGCGCATAGGCCGCCGACGTCACAAAATTGGTCGCGCCAGGGCCGAGCGTCGCGACACATACGCCGGTCCTGCCGGTGTGGCGGCCATAGGTCGCGGCCATGAAACCTGCGCCCTGTTCGTGGCGGGTCAGGATCAGCTTGATCTGTTTCGACCGGCCCAGCGAATCGAGAAAATCGAGGTTTTCTTCCCCCGGCACGCCAAAGATATATTCGCAGCCTTCAGCCTCAAGGCATTCAATGAAAACGTCCGATGCTTTCCTGGTCTCGCTCATGCTCGCAATTCCCCCCGGGTTGCGCACGAGGCCCCCCCGGCCCCGCCTTTGCTGATATCCCCGCTGCCGTGATGGACGCTGCTGATGCGAATGTATTGCAGAAACGCGCCAAGCCGCCCCTGCGATGCGATCAATAGCCCAACCGCGGGTCGAACACCGGGCCGATCGCCTCGCCGCGCAGATATTTGCCCAGATTATCGAGAAACCGGTCGCCGCTGCGCAGGAACATCTGGGTTTGCGCACGGCCCGACAGGTGCATGGTGACATGCGCATTGGGCAGCGACCACAGCGGATGATCGGCCGGAAGCGGTTCGGGCGTGGTCACGTCAAGAAACGCCGCCCCGATGGCCTTGCGCTCCAACGCATCGACCAGCGCGGGCTGATCAATCACAGAACCGCGCGCGATGTTGACGATCACCGCGTCGGATTTCATCGCTGCCAGTTCCTCAGCCCCGATCATGCCTTCGGTTTCGGGCGTGGCCGGCACGGCGAGGATAATCCAGTCGAATTCCCCCAGCCGCGCGCGCCACGCATCCGGGCCGAGGGTGTTTGGGCCGGGGCTCCGCCGCACCACGCTCACCTCAACGTCGAAGGCTTCGAGCCGCGGCTGGATCAACTTCCCGATTGCGCCGTAACCCAGCAGCAGCGCCTTCGATCCCGCCAACTCGCGCTTGCCGGGGCTGTCGAGCAGCCATTCATGCCGATCCTGCGCGCGCACGACATCGCGGTACCCCTTGGCGATATTGAGCATCCCCATCACCACATATTCGGCGATGGTGATGGCGTTGATCCCCGCCCCGTTGGTGACGGTGATCCCGCGTTCGATCAGCACATCCATGGGGAGGAAATCCAACCCTGCGTAGATCGAGTTGAGCCATTTGAGCTTTTTCGCCGCGCGCAGCGTGTCCGCCATTGCCTGCTGATCGTTCATGTCGAACCAGCCGATTTCAGCCTCGGCGACGGCTGCCATCGCCTCCTCGTGGGTCATGAACCAGCGCACGTCGAGGCCTTCCGGCAAGCGCGCTTCGAGCATTGGGCGGATCAGGCCTGAGATTGCTACGGTGGTCATGCGATTCCCCCTTTATCGTCGCCCCGGACTTGATCCGGGGTCCCGCTTTGCTTGCGTCGCAGTTGAAGGCAGCGGGGTCCCGGGTCAAGCCCGGGACGGGGACAGGATTAGCCGAGCTTCCACTCCCACCCCAGCGGATCGCCGTCCATCACTTCGACGCCTTGGGCGATGAGTTCATCGCGTATGAAATCGGAAAGCTCAAAATCACGTTCCGATTTGGCCTGAC
>JANQTR010000060.1 GCA_030731635.1 Erythrobacter sp.
GCCCAGCCGAGCGTCACCGCCCCCGCCCCGCCAACGGCGCCGCCAAGACCGGCGGCCAATGGCAGGCTTGCCCACGCAGCCAGTGCAAACACGGCAAAGCGCGCGCCGTCGCCGATCTGCCGCGCCAGCAGCACGATCCCGATGGCGCCCAGTGATCGGGTGGGTTCACGCGGCTGCGCTTGCTTGACCGGCCAGCCAAGTTCCAGCGCCGCCGCGCCCAGTGCAAAGGCGATCAACATTTGTGCCGCGCGGCGCGGCAGCAAGGCGGCAAATTCTGCCCCCACGAAGGCCATCACGCCTGCGCTCAACGCAGCGGTGACCATGCCGACCGTCAGCAACGCACCGCTTTGCCCCAACCCATCAGACCACTGCGCCACCAGCCACTGATCGCGGCCGCCCAGCGCAAGCGCGAACACCAGCAGTAGCGCCAGGAGAAAGCCGTCCATGGCCGAGCAGCCCCGTCCTCAGGCGGCCCACGGCCCGGTGATCGCCAGCGTCGCGGTCGGCCCGTAGGCGTTAACGAACAGCGTCCGGCCATCGGGCGAAAAGCACCCGCCCGCCAGTTCGGTCTGCACCCGCAACCGCGCGAGGTTGTAAGCGCGCCCGTCTGGCGTGATCCCGCGAATGTGGTTGTCGACCACGTCGGTATACTGATCCTCGCACACGATCAGGTGGCCGTTGGGGGCCACGGTCAGGTTGTCGCCAAAGTTGAACTGATCGGAGCTTTCGCTTTCGAAGAACAGTTCAACCCTGTCGGGCGCGCCTGCAAGGCCGGGGGTGAGTTTGAATATCTGCCCCAGCTGTTTGGCCCCGCCACTGGTGGAGCAGGCGAAGACTTCGCCCCGGCCCATGTGCAACCCTTCGCCGCGGGCGATCAGGCTTGCGCCCTTGGCCACCGCGCGTTGGCGCAGATCGTCCTTGGGGGCTTCGACATCGTCAAGATCCACCCAGCTGACCCGGTAAGATTGGCCCACTGCCATCGCTGGCGCACTGCCGGATTGCGGCCAGTTGCGGGTGTCGGTGAGACCTTCGATCACCATCGCCTGCAAGCGACCGCCTTCGGCCAGCCGGCCCGGCACCTTGGGCAGGAAGCGGTAAAGCACCCCGTCATCGCGGTCTTCGGTCATGTAGACGATGCCGGTCGCCGGATCGACGGCGGCGGCTTCGTGATTAAAACGCCCCATCGCGGTCAGCGGCACAGGATCGACCAACCCGCGCGCACTGGCGGGGACTTCGAACACCCAGCCATGATTGCGCCCAAGCCCATCACCGCGCGGTTGGCCGGGGCCGGTTGGCGCTTCTTCGCAGGTGAGCCAGGTGCCCCACGGGGTCACCCCGCCGGAACAATTGCGGATCGTGCCGCCAAGGCTGCGGAACTGACGTTTCACGGTCAGCTTGGCGGCATCAAGCACGATGGTGGTCGTCCCCCCCGGCAACACCGCGCCGTTGCGGCGGTCGAACCCTGACGCGATTGTCCCGCCGGCGCCATCTGTGGGCACCAGTTCGTGATTGCGCACCAGCGCGATTTCGCCATTTCCAAGGTCAAAGCAGCCCATGCCATCGGCCTTGTCAGGCACAGTGCCGCCGTCATCCATCGCATCGCCAAGGCGTGAGAGAACGCGGTAGGAAAAGCCTTGCGGCAGATCGAGCAGCCCGGCGGGATCGGGCACCAGCGCGCCGTAGCCTGTGAACCCGCCGCTGGCGGCGCGCGGCGTGGCAGTGGCGGTGGCTGCGCCGCGGGTCATGCAGCCGCTGGCGGCAAGCGCAGCAAAGGCGGTGGCGGTCGCGCTGAGAAAGCGGCGGCGGTCGGGTGTGATCGAAGCGGGCATGGTCATGCCGCTACGTCTACTGCCGCTCTCCCAATGCGGCAAGGATCGCGTCCCAGCGGGCAAATTTGAAATTCTGCGCTTGGGGCGGGTTCACCCCGTCCTGCGCGATAAAGATGCCGCTTGGGAAATCCGGCCCGAAATCGCGGTTGTCTAATTCGATGCCGTCGGTTTCCTCGGTGCTGCCGAAGGTTCCGGCGGCGATGCGGAAGCGGCCCACCGGGGTCACATCGGGCAGACGGAACACCGCATAGGCATTGTCGCCTTGCGAAGAGGCAACGAGGTATCCTGCGTCCACGCCCTCAGGCGCGATGGCGAGGCCTTCGACATCGGCGACCAGCATCCGATTGTCGACCGGCGCGACCATGCGTTTGGCGCCAGTGGCGGTGTTGATTGCCCATAACCCGGCGTCTTCCTCACCGATATAAAGCGTGCCGGTGCGCGGGTCGGCAATGCAGCCTTCGGGCTGGGTGGCGACCTGTGCCAGCGTGGTGGTGCGATCGCCAAAGCCGCCATTGGGCTGCAAGGTCAGCACCGTACGATAGATCACGCCGTTCTTGGGCGCGCTGTACACCGCGAATTCCTGACCCGGAACCTGGCCCGACGGCGGCTTGGCGATGCAGATACCATAGGCCTCACCTGCTCCCACGGGTATGGTGCGGTATTCGCTCAACGCGCCGGTTTCCCGGTTGAGCACCGCCAGCATGATCTGCGCCGTCGCCAGTTTGCTGCGGTCACTGGCGGTCACCACAATCGTGCCATCACCCAGTTCGACCAGATCGACATTGTTCAGCCCCGGCCCGGCAAGGAACGCCACCTGCTCGCCCTTGAGGTTGTAGACGTAAAGCCCACCCTTCTTGTCTGTCGCAACAATCAGGCTCTTCGACGGGTCAGCCGCATTGCGCCAGATCGCCGGATCGTCGGCGGCGTCTTCGTTGGCGGTGCCGACTGGCGCAGTCTCTGCCACCGCCGTGACATTGACCGCCGGGTTACCGGTGATCGCGGGGATCGTGGCGCAAGCACCCGCGATCCCCAGCGTCATCAGCGCAAAGCCGTGGAATGGTCGGATCATTGCAGCTTCGTCCCTTCGGTCAGCTTAGAATGCGTAACGGGCAACGATCTGGAACACCGGCCCGGCGCGCTCGCTTTCCAATTCATATTCGTCGAAGTCGCGGTTGATCTGATCGGCGACAGTGTTGAACTTGTTGAAGTCTTCGTCCTTCGTCCCGTCGAGCAGGTTGGAGCCGACCGCACGGATGGTGAAGCTGTCACCGAAGCGCTTTTCGACGAAGATTTCAAGCTCGGCGCCATAACGGGTAAAGACCTCCTCGCCCACCACACGGCCAAAGGCTTCGCCCTGCTTGCGATAGGTCGCCCCGAACGCCGCGCCGAAATCGGGCAGGTTCTGGATCGCGCCGAAATTGTAGACAAAGCTTGATTGGTCGTTGAACTGGCGTTCGCCAAATTCATCGGTGATCTTGCTGTCAAGCAGCGCAAGGTTACCGAACAACCCGGTGTCAGGCAGGCCGAGGAAAGCAAGGCTGAACGAGGCGTCGAATTCGATGCCGTACACCTCACCATCGCCAGTGTTGCGCGGCTGGTACACGAAAGTTCCATCACCTTCCGAACCTTCCAACGGAATTCCGGTGACCGGATCGAGCAATGTTGCCACTTCAACCAGATTGGAAACGTCGCGGTAAAACACATTGACGCCGATCACGCCGGTGCGGCCGATCTTGTGTTCATAGCCAAGATCGCCGCCCCATGCGGTCTCAGCGGCGAGCGCTGGATTGCCGAGCAGATCATTGTCGCCCAATTCGGCTTCGAGCAGCGCGGGCGAGATGAAATCAAAGCGCGGACGACGCAGAGTGCGCGCTGCTGACAGCGTGATCCGGCCATCGCCCACTTGGTACTTCAGCGAAGCGGAGGGAAGGATTTCATCATATTCGGTGCGCTGATTGGCCTGCGCAGCGGCCACGGTCAGATCATTGATCCTCACCGTCGTATTTTCCCAGCGAACGCCAGCTTCAAAGGTGAGCGGGCCCGCATCGCCTTCGATCAGGGCATAAAGATCGCGGCGGTCTTCTTCGATGGTGTTGAGCCCGCCGGGAAGCGGTTCCAGCGGGTCAAAAACGGCCGGCACAAATTCGCCGGGGTTGCGGCTGAACTGATCATAGCCCTCCCGGTCAGCGGCGGTGAGATTGAAGCGGCTGCGGATTTCGGCGAGCGACGTATCGCGGTTCTTGTTTTGCAGAAACCCGCCGATCGCGAAGGCCAGATCGTCGTTCAGATCGAATTTGTGTTCGAGATTGACGAACAATTCTTCATCAACAATGTCGACCGCGGTCAGATCGCCGGTGAAGCGCGGCGTGGTCCGGTCAAAATCGACTTCGTATTCAAATTCATCCTGCACTTCATCAAACCGCGAAAAACCAACCCGCAGCTTGGTTTTGCCAAGGCCCCATTCCTGATCAAGCTTGCCATTGATCGCCCAGCTTTCCTGGTTGATGTCATTAACATTGGCATTGTCAGTCAACAGATTGCCGGGATTGGTGGTGCGCACCGGACCATTGATCGCGATCGGATCATTATATTCGAACGACCGTTCGTCTTCGAGCCTTTCGGTACGGACATAATTGCCCAGCACCTCAAATCGGGTGGTATCGGTTTCGATCCCCCAACTCGCATTGAAAGCATAATCGGTGCCGTCGCGCACATCGCTCTGGTCTTCGCGGTTGTCGAAATCTTCGGTGCGGAAATTGGGATTGTTTTCAGGGCTGTCGCTGAACCGCAGGCTGGTTTTTTCCTTGGGGTTGTAACGGCCTTGTACGTTGGCGCCGATCAACACGCGGCCCCCGGCCAGCGCGCCGCCATAATAGAAGCCGCCGCTGGGCTTCACTTCGCCATCATCGAACCGCAGCGCGCCTGCGCGGACGTAGCCGCCATCGAGCGAAAAGCCGTCGCGCAGCTTGAAATTGAGCGTGCCCGCCACCGCATCACCGGTGCGACGGGCAGAAGACGAGCGAATAATTTCGACCTGCTCGATCAGCTCAGCCGGGATCCGGTCGAGGAAGAACGAACGGTCGGATTGGCCGCCGGGCACGCGTTCGCCGTTGATCAGGATCTGAGTGTAGCCCGGATCAAGCCCGCGCAGCCGTGCGCCATCGCTTTCGATCACGTCCGACAGGAAGGTGACGCCGGGCACGCGCTTCAGCGCGTCGCCTGCGGTCAGCGGTTCGAAGCGCTGGAAATATTCCTCGTCATAGATCAGGATCGGCTCGGCCGCGTCCGAACGGTTGCGGAAGCCAATGCCCCCTTGCACCACGATTTCCTTGCTGGTCTGGATCTGATCATCCTCGGCCTCGCCGGTCTCAGGGGCTGCGCCGCCCGATTGCAGCGCGACGGCGGTAGCCTGAGGACCGGCCTCGGCAGCAAAAGCCGGTGCCGCAAAAGCGGTGGTGAGCGCGGCAACAGCGCTGCCAATGAAAAGTTGGGTGCGGATCATGTGGTATTCCCCCTGCGGTCGCCCAGTTATCGAGCGGTGTTGGAGGGTCGGTTACTTGCCGCCTGTTACAGGTGCGCTACCCAGCGATGACGGATCGGAGACAGGGCCAAGTGTTGCGCAAATGCTGCAATTGAACAGGTGGCGCTGCGGCTGCGATCAGCCTAGCAATCGTCAAAACATACGCAGGAGAGATCAGCGATGAAGATTGAACCAGGCATGGCAGCAGTGGTCACCGGCGGGGCATCGGGCCTAGGTAAAGCAAGCGCCAAGGCCTTCGCCGATGCGGGCATGAAGGTCGCGATTTTCGACATCAATGATGCTGATGGACAAGCCCATGCCGCGGCCATCGGCGGCACCTTCCACCATGTCGACATCATGGACGAGGCCAGCGTCGAAGCCGGGTTTGCCGCCGCGCGCGCCGCACACGGGCAGGAACGCGTGACGCTGCACTGCGCGATGGCCAGCCGCCGGGGCAAGACCTTGGGCTGGGACAAGGAAGCGGGCCAGTTCAAGCGCCTTTCAACCGAAGATTACGCCTTCGGGGCCGAGGGGATACTCGTCGCCAGTTACCGGGTCGCCAGCATCTCGGC
>JANQTR010000061.1 GCA_030731635.1 Erythrobacter sp.
CCCTTGCGAGGCGGCAAGGATTGCGCCACCACTCCGCCCATGAACCTGTTCGATCTATCGGGCCGCACGGCCATCATCACTGGTGGCAATGGCGGGCTTGGTCTCGCCATGGCGCGCGGGCTGGCCAAGGCCGGCGCCAATATCGCCATCTGGGCGCGCAATGCGGACAAGAACGCCGCCGCCCGCGCGGAGCTAAAGACGTTGGGCCAAGGCGAGGTCATCGCGCTCGCCTGCGATATCGCCGAAGAGGCCGATATCGAAGGGGCGATGGCCGCCACACTGGAGGCGCTGGGCCGGGTTGATATCTGCTTCGCCAATGCCGGGATTTCGGGCGCAGGCACGGCCATTCCCGATATCACGGCAGAAGCCTGGGACCACACACAGGCGATCAACACCCGCGGCGCGGCGCTGGTTTACAAGCACGTGACCCGCCACATGATCGCGCGGGCCAAGGATGGCGATGCGGGCGGAAAGTTGATCGCGACATCATCGGGCCAATCGATCATGGGGGTCAACCGGTCATCCGATTACGCCGCATCGAAAGCCGCATTGAACGGCCTTACCCGCGCCGCCGCGTTCGAACTGGCGCGCCACCAGATCACCGCCAACGCGCTATTATTCGGCTTTTACGAAACGGACATCACAGCCAAGGCCGATCCGCGGTTTGGCGAATGGATGGCCAAGCGTATCCCGCTGCGTCGTTCCGGCGATCACGAAGGACTGGAGGGGCTGGCGGTGTTCTTCGCTTCATCCCACAGCGATTACATCACCGGGCAGTGCCTGCCCGTCGATGGCGGACTGTGCATTTCATAGTTGTCCATCGGCCAAGTGCCCCCATCTCGGCAGGAACACAGCGCTGCGCAAGCCGTTGCCAGTCAAAGCCTCTCGCAAATGGAAAGCCCCCCCTCCCCGTGGCCGATGACCAGACCCCCGATAATTTTGGCCCCGACTATGCCAACCTGCCCGAAGACCGCGCCCGGCAACGCGCCGTGCCATCGGGCCGGATTGCGCGCTTTGGCACCTTTGGGCGACTGGTCGGCGGGGTTGCGGGCGGCATGGTGGCCGAGGGCGCGCGGCGCCTGGCCAGCGGCGAAGGGATCAACGCCCGCGACCTGATCCTGACCCCCGGCAATGTCCAACGCATGACCGACCGCCTGTCACACCTGCGCGGTGCGGCGATGAAGATGGGGCAGATGATCAGTCTGGATGCGGGCGATTTCCTGCCCGAGGAACTGTCTAAAATCCTCGCCACGTTGCGCGATCAGGCCAATTTCATGCCGACCAAGCAGCTCGACAATGTGCTGCGCGCCGAATGGGGACCGGATTGGCGCAAGCAATTCCGCTGGTTCAACCCTCGCCCTATCGCTGCCGCCAGCATCGGGCAGGTGCACAAGGCGCTGACCCGCGATGGCGAGGAATTGGCGATCAAAGTGCAATATCCCGGCGTTGCCAAAAGCATCGACAGCGACGTTGATAATGTCATGACACTGCTAAAGGTCGCAGGCTTTGCGCCGCCCGAATTGGAGATGGAAAAGCTGATGGCGGCAGCCAAGCAGCAGCTCCACGAAGAGGCCGATTACAAGCGCGAAGGCGAACAGCTGGAACTGTATCGCACGGCGCTGGCGGGCACGCCCGGATTTGTGGTGCCGCGCCTGAACCAGGAGCTTACGCGCGGATCGATCCTTGCGATGAGTTTTGAGGAAGGCGTTTCGATTGAGGAGCTGGGCAACGAAAGCCCCGAACGCCGTGATGATGTGTTCGCTCGGCTGATCCGGCTGGTAACCCGCGAATTGTTCGATTTCGGCGTGATGCAGACCGATCCCAACTTTGCCAATTTCCGGTATCGGCGCGAAACCGGTGAGATCGTGCTGCTTGATTTCGGTGCCTGCCGCCCGGTCGATCCGGCAGTGGCGAACGGTTATCGCAAGATGCTGGCGGCTGGGTTGAACGGCAATGCCGCAGAGGTGCTCGCCGCAACCATCGAAGCCGGGTTCATGATGCCGATTGTCGCGGAAAAACACCCCGAACGGGTCAATCGGATGATCGAAATTGTGATTGGCGAAATGCGCGAAGACGCCCCGTTCGATTTCGGCGACCGCGCCTTCATTCCGCTGCTGCGTGACGAAGGCTATGCCATCGCACAGGACAAGGACACCTGGGCCTTCCCGCCGATCGAAACGCTGTTCGTGCAGCGCAAGGTCAGCGGCACCGCGCTGTTGGGTGCGCGGTTGAAGGCCAAGGTCAACATCCGGCGGATCACCGAAGAGGTGCTCGCCAACACCAGCCCCCTCCCCGCGCGCGCCGCCTGATCAGCTCGCGTTTTCAGCCAATTGGGTCGCGATCCAACGATCAACATGCGCTTCCAGCACCGAAAGCGGGATCGCCCCGTTTTCCAGCACAGTGTCGTGGAAGGCGCGCAGGTCGAAATCAGCCCCTAGCGCTTGCTCTGCGCGGGTGCGCAGTTCGCGGATTTTCAGCTCGCCAACCTTGTAGGCCAGCGCTTGTCCGGGCCAGGTCATGTAACGGTTGACCTCAGCATCGACATTCGCCGCCGTCAGGGCGGTGTTGTCCAGCATGTAGTCGACCGCCTGTTGCTTGCTCCATCCCTTGGAGTGCAGCCCCGTATCGACCACAAGCCGCGTCGCGCGCCACATTTCATAGGATAGCCGCCCCATCTGTTTTGCCGGCGTATCATACAGGCCCATCTCAATCCCGAGCCGCTCGGAATAGAGCCCCCAGCCTTCGACGAAGGCCGTAAAGAAGGTGCCGTTGGCGCGCAGCGGGTGAATATCCAGTTCCTGTTGCAACGAAATCTGGAGATGATGCCCCGGCACCGCTTCATGCACGCCAAGCGCAGGCAATTCCCACAGCGGGCGCTGGTCAAGCTCGGTCAGGTTAAGCCGGTAGATCCCGGCCTGCCCGGTCTCCAATGAACCGGGTTCATAATAGGCGGTCGTATTTCCTGCTGCATTCGCGGCCGGGATCGGAGCAACTGTGTAAGGCAGCCGTGGCAGCCGTCCGAACAGCTTGGGTAGAAACCCGTCAATATGCTTGGCGAGCGCCTGCGTGAAACGTAGATATTCGTCTTCATCCGTCATGAAGTACTGCGGATCAGTGCGCAGGTGCTCGATAAAGGCTTCGCGGCTGTCGAAGCCGGCTTCGGCAGCGACTTCGACCATCTCTGCCCGAATGCGCGCGACCTCGGACAGGCCCAGTTGGTGCACCTGATCCGGCGTCATGTCCGTGGTGGTGAAGCTGCGTACACGGTAAGCGTAATAGTCGTCTCCGCCCGGTGTTGCGAGAATGCCTGGCGTGCCAGAGCGGCAATTCGGGGCGTATTCCTCAGTATAGAAGCGCAGAAAGTCGCGGTAAGCTGTTAGAATCTGGCCGGTGATGGCAGTTTGCGCAGACGCTTTCAGCGCCTCCCACTCCGTATCCGAGATCGATCCCGGTTTCTCACCTGCGAATGGCCGCCAAAAGACCGATTGGGTAAAGTCATCGACAAGTTGCTGCTCGATACCGGATTCGAGCCCCTGCATCGGCTCACATGGCTGTGTCATGCCCATCGCAATGGCTTGCTGGCTCCGCGCAATGCCAGCGCGATTGACAGCCTCAAACGCGTTCAGACGTCCGATATAGCTTTGATAGTCGGCAAGCGTGAACAGCGGAGAGCGATAGGGCAGCGACGGCAAATAACTGAACCAACCGTCCCGATTGGTAAAAACCATTAAGCGATCATGATCATGCTCGCTTCCCGCAAGCGTATCTTCAAACCCGCTGCGCATGACAGCGTAATCGACTTGCAGATCAACCGGCAGCGCCTGAACATTAATCGCAGTCAAACGGCCAAGAAATGTGCGGGTCTGCGCAATTTGACGATCATATTCAGCCAGCGAAAAATCAGACAGCTTACCATCGCCGCGCCGATCGCCAACGCTCGTCGCCAAAAGCGGTGAGGCATCGAGCGTCGCCTCCCAAACCTCTTCACGCAATGCTTCGTAATCTTCGACGGGGCCAGCGATTAACGGCGAAACGAAGGCCACGGAAAGCCCAAGTCCAATCAACAAATTTCGCATCAATTTTGTGACCCCTGAATTACTCATACATCGCACAATATCATGTGCACGGTTCCAAACCATGCATGATCCGTATCCGACTTGGCATTCCAATGCGACTGCATGGACAGCCTCTACCCATCCCATCTTGGCGCTTGCCCGATATTCACCGTTCGCGAACATCAGAAAAAACACGCCGCGATGCAACGCGCAAGCGCGATCTAACGGAACCTGCCGGGGCAATCTGCACAGGAAGCTTGACCCCGTCTAGGGTGCCGCTCGACCCAGTACAGCTTGCTGCTTGCGCGTGTTCCACGTGAAACATGGACTTTGCTGTAAAGCTGTAATAATCGATCGCTGATGACTGGGGTGGCCAACCAAAGAATGTCGGTGCTGTTCGTGTGCCTCGGCAATATCTGCCGGTCACCAATGGCAGAAGGTGCGTTTCGCGCCGCGGCCCACCACGCTGGTCTGGATTGCATCGTGGATTCGGCCGGAACCGCCTCTTACCACCTCGGCGACGCGCCCGATCACCGCGCGATTGCGGTTGCCCGCGCTCATGGGATCGAGATTGGTGGGCAAGCTGCGCGCCAGATAAAGGTCCAGGATTTCCATCGCTTCGATCATATCATCGCGATGGACAGCGCGAACCTCGAAGGGATCAAGGCCCGCGCCCCGCGCGATGGCACGGCCCGGATCAGCATGCTGTTCGATGCGGTCGCTGGGCGCGAAGGTGTCTCGGTGCCCGATCCCTATCACGGTACGGCCGATGATTTTTCAAATACCTGGATCGAAATCAATGAAGGTGTGACCGGTCTGGTGCAGCAATTGCGCGCCGAAATCGCCGGGCTGATGCGCTAACCTCCACGCAGCAATTGGACGCCCCAATCGCGTTCAAACAGATAGAGCAGCAACCGCGCCGCCTCACCGCGAGGGCTGGTAAGGCCGCCGTCGCGCTCCATCAACAATCGCGCATCGGCATGGGCCAGCGGAAGAAGTTTCTGCATTTGTTCAAGATTAGCGATCCGGAAGGCGGCCTCCCCCGATTGCCGGGTGCCGAGCAATTCGCCCCCGCCGCGCAGTTCAAGATCCTCTTCGGCAATCCTGAACCCGTCCTGTGTTTCGCGCATCAAAGCAAGCCGCGCCCGCCCGGTTTCCGACAAGGCGCCGCCGCGCAGCAGCAGGCAGGTGCTCTTCTCGGCCCCTCGCCCCACCCGTCCGCGCAACTGGTGCAACTGGGCAAGGCCAAAGCGTTCAGCCTGTTCGATCACCATCAGCGTGGCCGACGGCACATCGACGCCAACCTCGATCACCGTCGTCGCGACCAGCAACCGCGCCTGCCCGCTGGCAAAGCGTTCCATCGCGGCATCCTTGATTTCCGGACGCAATTGCCCGTGAACCAGCACCACCGCATCGCCAAACCGCTCTTTCAGCGCGGCATAACGCGCCTCAGCCGCGGCGATATCGGCAAGCTCCGGCACGCCGTCGATTTCGCGCACCATCGGGCACACCCAATAGGCCTGCTGCCCGCTGGCGAGATGCCGTTCGACCCCGGCGACCACCTCGTCCATCCGCTCCTGCGGCACCACGCGCGTGTCGATCGCCTGCCGGCCAGGAGGCAATTCATCAAGCCGGCTCACGTCCATTTCCCCATACTGCGCCAGCGTCAGCGAACGCGGGATCGGGGTTGCGGTCATCGCGAGGGTATGCGGCGCGCGTCTGCCTTTCGCTGCCAAAGCAAGCCGTTGTGCCACACCGAAGCGGTGCTGTTCATCGATCACGACAAGCCCCAGGTCACGATAATTGACGGTGTCCTGAAAGATCGCATGGGTGCCGACCAGCATC
>JANQTR010000062.1 GCA_030731635.1 Erythrobacter sp.
TCCGGTCGGGCCGCTTGAAATCGCCGATCGCCGCGCCTTCGCGCAGGAATTCGGGATTGGAAACGACCGCGAATTTGTGAGGGGTTCCGGTATCGCTGATGATCCGTTCCACCTCGTCCCCGGTGCCGACCGGGACGGTGGATTTGGTCACGATTACCGCTTCGCCCGCCAGATGTTCGCCCACTTCGCGCGCGACTTCGTAAACAAAGGTCAGGTCAGCATGGCCATCACCCCGGCGGCTGGGCGTGCCGACAGCGATGAAGATCGCAGCCGCGTCCTTGATCCCTTCGGCCAGACTGGTGGTGAAGGTCAGTCGTCCGGATTTGACGTTGCTTTCGACCAGCGCTTCCAGCCCCGGTTCGTAAATCGGCATGACCCCGGCGTGCAGCCGGTCAATCTTGCTCTGATCCTTGTCGATGCAGACCACGTCATGCCCGAAATCGGCAAAACATGCCCCTGAAACCAGCCCGACATAGCCCGAACCGACCATCGCAATTTTCATTTTCGTTGCCCTTAAGCGAAATCTGAAATGGCCCGCACTGCAATTGGCGCAGGCTAGTGTGCAGGCTCACCATTGAAGATTTCAACCGGCCCGCCATTGCTGGCACGAGCCTGAAGAATTCGCCGCTGATCGCCTTCGAGCACAAGTGCTGTAAGCACACCCGAGCGAAAAGCGCCAGTATCAATGCCGATGCGATTGCCGCAATCCATCACCCGGTCAAAGATCGTGTGCCCGTGCACCACCACCTTTTCCAGCGGGCCGACATGGTTGAGAAAGCGATCGCGGATCCACATCAGATCGCTGCGCTTCTGGTCGTCCAGCGGGCGGTCGGGGTCGATCCCGGCATGGACGAAGACGTAATCGCCCGCGATGATCATGGCTTCGAACCCGGCGACGTAATCGCGCACCGATTGCGACACCAGTGATGGCAGGCGTTCGAACAGTTCTTCCAGAGTCTGCGCGCCAAACTGTTTCTTCGACAGGCCAAAGCTCATGATCGTTTCGCGCCCGCCGTGTTTGACGAAATGGCGTAGCGCTTCGGGCCGTTCGAATGCGGCCAGGAACATTTCTTCGTGATTGCCCGCCAGCACACGCACGCTGCGGCGTTGCTGCCACGCCTGCGTACGTGCAATCACCCCGGCGCTGTCCGGCCCGCGATCGACCAGATCGCCCAGCAGCACAATCCGCGCTTCAATCGATGGGTCAGCCGCCACCTCGGCCTCGATCCCGGCGATCAGGGCATCGTACAGATCCAGTCGTCCGTGAATGTCGCCAACCGCGTAATAGCGCGTGCCAGGGGGCACCGCCGGCAAACGGGGCGGCGGCGGTGGTCGGAAAAAGTCGCGCAATCTCTGTAGCATGACGTTGGCGATGTTCCGGTTGGCTAACCCCAAAGGGGCGGGCAAGGCAGATTGGGGCTGCCCTGATCCTGAGAGGAGCGTTCGCATACCGATCTGAACGGCACAGCGCAACAAACCCGCAACAAACCCGCTGCCGCGCGCGCCCAATGGTGCGAATTCATCGCCCAATCGCCATCAATTCAGCGAGAAGCTGACCGTGGTGACGACCCGCACCTTTTTGTAGGGGCTATCAGAATTGCCCCAGCCGCCCGCTTCGCCGTCGCGCGCGTCGATGGTGAAATAACCTTGGGTGGCTTCGCGGATCTTGCCGACGCCCGAACCGGAATCCTCGGCGAATTGCTGCGCGGATGCGCGCGCGTCTTTGGTGGCTTCGGCGACCATTTCAGGTTTGATATCGTTCAGTTTAGTGAAGGTGAAGGCCATGCCCGAACCTTCTTCAAGAAACACCCCGCGTCCCACCAGATCGAACTGCCGCGCCACCGCTTTGCGGGCGCGCGCAATGTCTTCAGTTCGCAGCGCGAGGCGTTGGCGCACGGTGTAGGTGGTCACCCCTTCGTTGGTGTAGCTTGAAACATTGGCGCCGGTGGGTTGCAGCGCGTCGGCAGGAAAGCCGAGCTGCTTGAAGAACGCTTCGATCGACTGCGTATCGCGCCGCACCTTGTCCTGCGCTTCGGCCAGATTGGTTGAGGAGGCGGAGTAGGAGATCGTCCAGGTTGCCAGATCGGCGGTGACATCGCGTTCGGCCAACCCGCGCACGGTGACCGCGCGCTCAGCGTCCTTGGCGCGCAGCAAGCCATCGCCCAGCAGATAACCCCCGGCGATCATGCCGACCGCTGCAATCGCGGCGGTGCCGAACCAGCGCAGGGTTGTCGGATCGCGCAGGGCGCCCGTGGCTGCATTCGCAGGTTGCATGTCGTCATCGCCCATCGCATTGTTCCCCTGATAGAGTTGGTGCGACGAGTTGTGCACCAGCGTCGATGAACCGTTTTTGAATGAAGGGTGTGCGTTCTGTGTTCCGCAGCCCCTCCGGGCTGCGAAGTCCTCGCTCATGCGACCTAAAGGTCGCGTCGCTGCGGGCCGGCCGGTCGGCCTTGCGGTCGCCGAAGCGACCGACTAGCTCTGTGACGCAAAGGAACATGATATGACAAAATACCTCCACTCCATGATCCGGGTTACCGATCCCGATGCGACGGTTGCGTTTTTCAAGCTGATCGGGCTGGAAGAAGTGCGGCGGTTTGATGTCGCGGCCGGGCGTTTCACGCTGATCTTTCTGGCCGCACCGGGGCAGGCCGGGGTTGCCGAGGTCGAACTGACCTATAACTGGCCGCCTGAAGATGGCAGCCCGGGCGATACCTATGACGGCGGGCGCAATTTCGGCCACCTCGCGTACCGGGTCGACAATATCTACGACACTTGCCAGCGGCTCGCCGATGCGGGCCACATCATCCACCGCCCCCCGCGCGATGGGCACATGGCCTTTGTCAAATCGCCCGATGGCATTTCGGTTGAATTGTTGCAGGACGGCCACCTCGAACCGGCCGAACCGTGGGTCAGCATGGCCAATATCGGTAGCTGGTAAGGCGACGCAATTGTGCGCGGATCGGCAATAAACTTCATTTAAACCATTAAAATTACTAGCCCCATTGCAAGTGGGGTTAAGTCATTATACGCAGGTGACTTACTTGGGGAAGGGGGTCGCCTTGTCCATTCTGGAACTTGACCTGTGGCAGTGGCTTGCGTTGGTGCAGCATGAATTGCTGTTGTTTGCCGGCGTATTTTTTCTGATCGGTGCGCTAGACGATCTGGCGATTGATGGCGTGTGGCTGTGGCTCAAGGCCAGCGGCCGGGCGAAGACGCCGTCTTGGCCGCGTAGCCTGCTTCAGAAGCGCGGCCTGCATGGCCCCGCGGCTGTGCTGATCCCGGCCTGGCACGAAGCGGCCGTGATCGGGCCGACCATCCGCCATCTGCTGGAAAGCTGGCCGCAGCCGACGTTGCGCCTGTATATCGGATGCTATCGCAACGACCCGGCAACGCTTGAAGCCGGGATTGCGGCAGCACACGGCGATCCGCGCGTGCGATTGGTGATCCACGACCGCGACGGGCCCAGCACCAAGGCCGATTGTCTCAACCGCCTGTATGCCGCGCTGACCATTGACGAAGCGCGCGGCGGTCACCGTTTTGCCAGCGTGGTGTTTCACGATGCCGAGGACATGGTCGATCCCGCAGCGCTCGCGCTGCTTGATGACGCGATCGCGGGCGGTGCGGATTTCGCGCAGTTGCCGGTCGAGCCCTTGGCGCAGCGTCACGGCCACTGGATCGCCCAGCAAATCGGCAGCCATTATTGCGAAGAATTTGCCGAGGCACATGGCAAGGCGATGGTGGTGCGCAGCGCGTTGGGTGCGGGCCTGCCGGGCGCGGGGGTTGGCTGTGCGACATCGCGCCGGGCGCTGCACAAACTGGCCGCCCGCCGCGCTGATGGCCTGCCATTTGCCAGCGATTCGCTGACCGAAGATTACGAACTGGGCCTGGCAATTGCCGCGGTCGGCGGGCGCTGCCAGTTCGTACGAGCCCGCGGCGATGATGGGCGCTTGATCGCCACCCGCGCGTTCTTCCCCAACCGGCTGGATGCAGTGGTGCGCCAGAAAAGCCGCTGGGTGCTGGGCATTGCTTTACAGGGCTGGGACCGGGTCGGCTGGTCGGGCGGGCTGGTGGAATGCTGGATGCGCCTGCGCGACCGGCGCGGGCCGCTCACCGCGCTGGTGCTGTTGGCGGGATATGCGCTGGTGGTGCTGACCGGGCTGATGGGGGTCGCGGTCGCGACCGGGCTGACGCAGCCGGTGCCGCTCACGCCGCTGCTCACCGGGCTGCTGATCGCCAATGCGGTGGCCTTTGGGTGGCGGCTGGTGCTGCGGTTCGGCTTTACCGCGCGCGAATATGGCTGGCGCGAAGGGCTGATGGCGGCGGCGCGCCTGCCATTGGCGAATGTCATCGCGATCATGGCCGGGCGGCGGGCGCTGTTCGCTTATGCCGCTACGCTGGGCGGGCGCGCGGCGGCGTGGGACAAGACCGATCACGAAGTGCACCCGGCGCAGCTGGGCCTGTCCGTTCGTCCGTCAGCAATCAAGGTGGCAGGATGACTGGGTCGGCGCGCAATGCCGGGTCGCGCGGCGGACCCTTGGTGATGCTGGCGCTGCTGCTGACGGCATGGACCGGGGCGCGGGCATTGTGGTGGGAAAACCCCTTCGCCGGGCTTGGCGAGGAGCTTGGCACAATGATCGGCGCGCCCATGGCCAGCGCACCGACTGTACCTTCGGTTGCATCGACGCTGCCCGAACCCGGCCCAATGCCGCAGCTTGCCGCAGATCGCGGCCAAGCTTCAGCATCCGGGCTACCGGCAGCGCTGGCCGTTTTTACGACCGCCAGAGTTGCGGATCAGACCGGCCGGCGCGCACCGCTTGATCCGCAATTGGCGCTTGCGCATCAGCTGTTGAGGCGGGCCAGTATGACGGCAGCTTTCCCTCGGCAGGCAGGCCTTTTCGGCTCGCCTGTGAAGGCCTATGCCGCTCCCGATCAGGCGCCTTTTATGGCCCCGGAGGCGCAAGCGCGGGTCTCGACCCCTGTAACTGCTGCTGGCGCGCAGCGTTGGTCGCTGGATGCCTGGGCGTTCTGGCGGCAGGGGTCAGGCAGCGCACCGGTGTCGCAAGGGCGCGCTCCGATCTATGGCGCGAGCCAGGCGGGCGCTGTGCTGCAATACCGGCTGGCGTCCCAAACGCGGCGTGACCCGCGCCTGTATGCGCGGGCATACCGGGCGCTGGTGCAACGCGGAGAGAATGAGCTGGCGCTGGGCGCATCGGCCCGGCCGTTCGCCAAATTGCCCGCGCGCATCGCGGCTGAGGCGCGCCTGACCGACACTGCGTTCAGCACGGAAATCCGCCCATCCGCCTATGCCGTGACCGAAATTGCACCGATCCGCCTGCCCTATGGGGCGCAGATGGAGGCTTATGGTCAGGCCGGCTGGGTCGGCGGAGATAACAGCACGGCCTTTGCCGATGGGCAGATAAGTGCGACCCGTGCGGTACACGCCATTGCCCATGCCACGGATAATGCTCTGCGGCTCAGCATCGGCGCAGGGGCATGGGGCGGGGCGCAGAATGATGCGCAGCGGATCGACCTTGGCCCGACCATGCGGCTTGATCTGACCATGGGCGACGTGCCCGCGCGCCTCTCGCTTGATTGGCGTGAGCGGGTTGGCGGCGATGCCGGGCCGGATTCAGGGCTGGCCGCAACGCTCTCGACCCGTTTCTGATGGTGCGAAATTGCCGCTGGCCCAAACCGGCAAATGGCCACCTCAAAGAACCCACAAACAGATAATTGCCACATAAGCAGATAACCGGTGTGCCGCGGCTTTCATCCCTCGCCGCGCTGGTC
>JANQTR010000063.1 GCA_030731635.1 Erythrobacter sp.
GGTCGCAAGGGCGGGCTGCGGTGCGGTGGCCTGCGCGGCATCCCTTGCCTCCGCATCCGCGCCGGGTTCCGAATTGCACCCCGCCAGCAGGCAAAGGCAGGCAAGCCCCGTGATGATGTGCCGCGCTGTCACCCCCGTTCGCTCCTCAGCTTGTCCCAATATTCCAGCCGCTTCTTCACCTCACGCTCAAACCCGCGTTCCACCGGCGTGTAGAATGTCTGAGGCTCCATCTCTTCGGGCCAGTAATCATCGCCTGAAAAGCCCTCGGGCGTGTCGTGATCATAGGTGTAGCCCTTGCCGTAGCCGAGGCTTTCCATCAGGCCGGTCGCCGGGTTGACGATGTTCATCGGCGGCATCAGGCTGCCGGTGTCCTTGGCGCTTTTCCATGCGGCTTTTTGCGCCAGATATACCGCGTTCGATTTGGGCGCGGTCGCCAGATAGAGGCAGGCCTGCGCCAGCGCCAATTCGCCTTCGGGGCTGCCGAGGAAGCGGTAGGCTTCCATCGCCGCCATGCATTGCGGCAGGGCGTGCGGATCGGCCAGACCGATGTCTTCGACCGCCATGCGCACCAGCCGCCGGGCGAGGAACAGCGGTTCTTCGCCCGCGGTCAGCATCCGTGCGAGGTAATAGAGCGCCGCCTGCGGATCGGAACCGCGCACCGCCTTGTGCAGCGCAGAAATGAGATTGTAGTGCCCGTCGCGGTCCTTGTCGTATACTGCCACGCGGCGCTGCAAGAAGCTGCCTAGCGCCGCCGGGTCGAGCGGTTCGGTGAGACCCGCTGCGTAAAGCGTCTCAGCCTGGCCCAGCAGAAACCGTCCGTCGCCGTCCGCCCCGGCGATCAATGCGGTGCGGGCTTCGGCGGTGACGGGGAGGGGGCCTTCCAAGCCTTCCGCCTTGGCCAGCAGCGCCGCCAGTGCGTCCTCTCCCAGCCGGTTCAGCACCAGCACCTGCGCACGGCTGAGCAGTGCGGCGTTGAGCGCGAAGCTCGGGTTCTCGGTCGTCGCGCCGACCAGCGTCACCACCCCGCGTTCGACATAGGGCAGAAACCCGTCCTGCTGCGCGCGGTTGAAGCGGTGAATCTCGTCCACGAACAGCAGTGTCTTGCGCCCCGCGCCGGCCATCTTCTCAGCCTCGGCAAAGGCTTTCTTGAGGTCCGCGACGCCCGAGAACACCGCGCTGATCGCGACGTAACGCATTCCCACGGCGTCAGCGAGCAGGCGGGCGATGCTGGTTTTGCCGGTGCCGGGCGGCCCCCACAGGACCATGCTGGCGAGCTTTCCCGCCGCGACCATCCGCCCGATTGCGCCTTCGGGGCCGGTCAGATGCTCCTGCCCGACCACGTCAGCAAGGCTAGCCGGACGCAGCCGATCCGCTAGCGGCGCGTCTTCATCAGCCGCGCCGGAAGGCGGCGGGCCAGAAGCGGATGAAGGTGCAGCTTGTCCGAACAGATCAGTCATTCATCGGGCGTGATACGCGCATGGTCGGAAAAAGAAACCGGGCAGCCGCAGCCCTCTTGTTATGATAGGTCTAAGATATATCTTGGATACATCACAAGACACAAAGGAATCGGTAATGACCTGGAACAGATATGGACGCGGCAATGGCTGGGACAAGCTTGGCGAAGCCATCGCGATGATGGCGATGAGCAGCGCTGGAAACATGGGCGGCCGGGACTTCAAGGCGCGCTGGCGCTGGGATAGCGACGAGGCAGGCGATGACGGTGAAGGCCGGACCAGTCGCGGTGCGGGCCGCGGCCCTGGTCATCGTGGCCGCCGCGGGCGGATGTTTGCGCAAGGCGAGCTGCGGCTGGCCCTGCTTGCGCTGATCGCTGACAAGCCGCGCCACGGCTATGAACTCATCAAGGAAATCGAGGAGGCGACCGACGGTACCTATGCGCCCAGCCCCGGCGCGGTTTATCCAACGCTGCAACTGCTCGCCGATGAAGGCAAGATTGAAGAGGCTGAAGCCGAAGGCGCGAAGAAGCCGTTCAAGCTGACAGATGCTGGGGAGGCCGAGCTTGACGAGCGCAAGGACGAAGTCACTGATCTGATGGGCCGCCTCGCGATGCAAGGCCAGCGGGCGCAAAAGGTACGTTCCCCCGACTTGTTCCGGGCGATGGGCAACCTTGCCAATGTGCTCAAGAACCGTGCCCGTGTGGGCAAGCTGGACGAGGCCACAATCAACGAAATCGTCGACATGATCGACGAAATGGCCAAACGCATCGAACGGTTGTGATCCGCGCAACCCGATTGCGATAAGTGCAAGACTGGCGTATCCCTCCCCCGTTCGGGTCGCACCGGATGGGGGAGGGGATGCCCATGAACACCGCGAAACTCGGCCGCGTCGCAACACCGTGGCACCTTTGGGTGATTGGCGCGCTGACACTGCTGTTCAACGCGATGGGTGTGTTGAGCTACACCATGACCGAGCTCGGCATGCTCGCCGATGCTGGCATGACCCCCGATCAGATCGCCTTCATGGACAGCTACCCCGCGTGGGCGATTGCGTTCTGGGCACTGGGAGTGTGGGGCGCGTTTGCCGGGTCGGTGCTGCTGCTGCTGCGTTCGAAATATGCAGTGGCGGCGATGGTGGTGGCGACAATCGGGCTGATCGGCACCACGGTTTACAACTATGTGCTGATCGACGTGCCAGCGAGCATGCAGGCTCCCGGGCTTGATGTGGCGATCTGGGCGGTGACGCTTTCGCTGCTGCTTTATGTGCGGCGCATGGCAAGTACAGGGGTGCTGCGCTAATTCCCGCGCACGCAGTGCAGCGATCCGCGGCTTTTCGTTATGCCGCTTCGGCGGCCTGCAACGCCCGCCGGTTTTCCACCAACCGCACATAGGTATCGGCGACCACCTGATTGATCGCTTCCCAGCCATAGTCGCAGGCCCGCGTTTCGCCAGCTGCGCCGTGCGAGGCGCGCAAAGCCGGGTCGAGGCAATAGGGGGCGAGCGCTTCGGCGCATCCGGCCACATCGGCGGATTGGCCTGCCAGCGGCACAAGAACTCCCGTTACGCCTTGCTTGACGATGCTGGCGCTTCCGGTGGCCCCGGCGGCCACTACCGGCAGTCCGCAGGCCATCGCTTCGAGGGTCACATTGCCGAATGCTTCAGTGACCGAGGGGTTGAAGAAGACATCCCCGCTTGCCAGCGCTGAACCCAGCGCCTCACCCGTCTTGAACCCGGCAAAGATGCCGCCGGGCAGATTGGTTTCAAACCACCCGCGCGCCGGGCCATCGCCGATCACCAGCACCTTGTGCGGCACCTGCCGTTTGCGCAGCTGCACGATGGTTTCGGCGAACACGTCGAGCCCCTTTTCCATCACCAGCCGGCCCAGGAACACGATCGCGACGTCATCATCAGCAATGCCGATGCTGCGGCGCCATTCCAGATCGCGGCGGGCAGAGGAAAAAACCGTCCGGTCGACCCCGCGGGTCCACAGTCCGATATCATCGTGCATTCCCATCGCCAGCAATTCATCGATCATGGATTGCGACGGGGCGACCAGCGCATCGCAGCGATTATAGAATCGCCGCAGCATCCGCACGATCAGCGGTTCCAGGAACCCCAGCTTGTAATAGCGCGGATAGGTTTCGAACCGGGTGTGAACCGAAGCGAGCACCGGAATATCATTCTCCTGCGCCCACCGCAGCGCGGCGTGGCCGGATGGGTCGGGCGATGACAGGTGCACGATGTTGGGCTGAAATTTTGCCAGATCGCGCTTTACCGGGGCACCCAGATGGGTGGGCATCCGGTATTCGCCCCGGCCCTTCACCGGCATCGCAACGCTTGGCAGGCTGACCAGATCGCCGGTGGGCGCGAAAGCCGGTTCGGCCACGGTCGGCGAATAGACGCGCACCTTCGCACCCTTGGCCAGCAACGATCCGACCAGGCGGTTCAACGCCTGATTCGCCCCGTCGCGGGTGTAGTTATAGTTGCCGCTGAACAGGGCAATGCGGAGGTCAGAGGTATCCATTACGCCGCCTGATTAGTAACATTCGTGCCGCTTGGCGAGGGGCTATCCTCCCCCCAATCCCCAGCCGCCACAGTGGAGGATCGCAATTCCTTCATTGACTTGTCACCACGCCCCTCTAGAGCGGCCAGCGGGCCACGCGGTCCCAACGCCGCGCGAGCTCTCTGCAAGGAGAGAATACATGACTGAGTACACCCGCGGGCTCATGCACGAGCCTACGCTGAAGCCTGAACGCCCGTTTTTTTCCTCGGGCCCCACGGCTAAATTCCCCGGCTGGTCGCTGGATAAGCTTAAAACCGATTCGCTTGGCCGTTCGCACCGTTCGGCGCTGGGCAAGGCGCGTCTGAAGTACGCGATTGACCTCAGCCGCGAACTGCTCGGCATCCCCGATGATTATCTGATCGGCATCATGCCTGCATCCGACACCGGCGCGATCGAAGCCGCGATGTGGGCGATGCTTGACCCGGCGCGCCCGGTTACGGTCGCCGCGTGGGAAAGCTTTGGCAATATCTGGATTCAGGACGCGGTGAAGCAGCTCAAACTGCCCAACCTGCAAGTTCTCACCGCAGATTACGGCGAGATCCCCGATCTCACCACGATCCCGCAGCGCAATGACGTGGTGTTCACCTGGAACGGCACCACCAGCGGCGCGATGATCCCGAACACCGACTGGCTGGAGCCGGGCCGCGAAGGGATCACCATCAACGACGCCACCAGCGCGATCTTCGCGCAGGAAATGGACTGGTCGAAACTGGATGCCACCACCTATTCGTGGCAAAAAGTGATGGGCAGCGAAGCGCAGCACGGGATGCTGATTTTGAGCCCCAAGGCCGTTGCCCGGATTGAATCCTACGATCCGCCGTGGCCGATGCCCAAGCTGTTCCGCATGAAGAAGGGCAACAAGCTCAACCTCGGCATCTTTGCGGGTGAGACGATCAACACGCCTTCGATGCTGGCGACCGAAGATTACATCGCGGCGCTGGAATGGGCGAAATCGATCGGCGGGCGCCGCGCGCTGGTCGAACGCGCCAATGCCAATGCCGGGACGGTCAAGGACTGGATCGAGACCACCCCGTGGCTGCGCAACATGGCGTCCGACCCGGCGCAGCAAACCAACACCGGCGTGTGCATGGTGTTCCAGGGCGAATGGTACGACAGCCTGTCGGATGACGACAAGGCCGCCGTGCCCAAGAAAATCGTCAAGCTGCTCGAAGAACGCAACGTTGGCTTCGATTTCAACGGCTACCGCGATGCGCCGCCATCCTTGCGCATCTGGTGCGGTTCGACCGTGGAGCAGGAGGACGTCAAACGTCTGCTGCCGTGGATCGAATGGGCCTATGAAAAGGTCAAGAACGGCTGATTTTTCGGCCGTAGCCCAGTCTCAGCGTCTCCCCGGCCTCCGAGCCGGGGCCCCGCTTTCCTTATCCTACGCCCGCAATGAAGCGGGACCCCGGATCAAGTCCGGGGCGACCAGTGGAAGGTATTTGCAATGACCCGTCCCAAAGTTCTCATTTCCGACAAGATGGACCCCAACGCCGCGCGCATTTTTGAAGAGCGCGGCTGCGATGTCGATGTCATCACCGGCGAAACGCCCGAACAATTGATCGCGCGCATTGGCGACTATGATGGCCTTGCGATCCGGTCCTCGACCAAGGTGACCGCTGCCATTCTGGATGCTGCTACCAATCTCAAGGTGATTGGCCGTGCCGGGATTGGCGTGGACAATGTCGATATCCCTTATGCCA
>JANQTR010000064.1 GCA_030731635.1 Erythrobacter sp.
CCCGAATTCCTGCGCGAAGGCGCGGCGATCGGCGATTTCAAGCGGCCCGACCGGATCGTGATTGGCGCTGAAGACGAATTCGGCCGCGAGGTGATGCGCGAAGTCTATCGCCCGCTGTACCTTAACGAATCGCCGATCCTGTTCACATCACGCCGCACCAGCGAACTGATCAAATACGCCGCCAACGCCTTCCTTGCGACCAAGATCACCTTCATCAACGAAATGGCTGATCTGTGCGAGAAAGTCGGCGCGAATGTGCAAGACGTGTCGCGCGGGATCGGGATGGACAACCGCATCGGATCAAAGTTCCTGCATGCCGGGCCCGGCTATGGCGGATCGTGCTTCCCCAAGGACACGCTTGCGCTGCTCAAGACGGCTGAGGATTACGACAGCCCGACCCGGATTGTCGAAGCGGTGGTGAAGGTCAACGACAGCCGCAAACGCGCGATGGGCCGCAAGGTGGTCGACGCGCTTGGCGGTGTGGACGCAGCGCGCGGCAAAAAGGCCGCGCTGCTGGGCCTGACGTTCAAGCCGAACACCGATGACATGCGCGATTCGCCAGCGATTGCCGTGGCGCAGACGCTGACGGACGCGGGCGTTGCAGTGGCGGCCTATGATCCCGAAGGCATGGAGCAGGCCCGCCCGCTGCTGCCGCAAGTCACGATGTGCGATGATCCCTACGCCGCGATTGAAGGCGCGGATGTCGTGGTGATCGTGACCGAATGGGACGCCTTCCGCGCGCTCGATTTCAAGCGGGTCAAGGAACTCGCCAACGCCCCGGTGCTGGTTGACCTGCGCAACATCTACAAACCCGAAGATATGGCGGCGGCGGGCTTCACCTATGTGAGCGTTGGGCGGGCCTGACTAGCAGTCTGGCCACCAAGCCAGTGGCGGCGGTTTTCCGCTTGGGAAAGCCGCCACACCAGCGCCGCCAGCACCATCGCACCGCCCGCCATCGCTGCCCAGCCGATGGGGGCAAATTCCTGCCCGCCGCGCGCATAGATCGCCAGCAGCGCCCAGCAGAACACCAGCCCGTAAAGCGGCGCGCCGCGCACCCGCGCGGTTGCAATCGCTGCGATAATCGCGCCGATGGCCACCATCACGGCGGCAACTTCTGGCGACTGATCGCCCCCGCCCACGCCGTAGAATTTGAGCGTTGCCGAGATATTGACGATGCTCGCCGCGGTCAGCCATGCGGCCAGCGCGCTGAACACCGGCGCGACCAGCCAGCGTTCCCCCCGCGACAGTGCAGGCGCGGCCACCAGCGCGCGCAGCACCAGCAGCAGCCCGCCCAGCGAGACAAGGATGATGACCGCTGAAATCGCGGTGAGATTGGCGAATTGGGTATAGGTTGCCCACACCCCCTGCGCAGCCAAGGCGACCGCTGCGGGCCAGCTGATCTGACGAAGCAGCGCATTGCGGCGCTGCGCGGGAAGCGCCTGCCACACGGCGAACACCGCCGAAAACAGGAACAACGGCCCCCAGATCGCAAAGGCCCAGCCCGAGGGCGTCACCAGCGTGCGGACAGAGTCCGAACGGCTGCCGATCGGTTCACCAAGCCCGAACTGCGGCAGGAAGGTCGCGCCGATCTGCACCACCACCGCGACAATAACGGCGGCGCGCTGCCACCCGGAACGCGAAACGGAAACGGGGTTGTCCATGCGGTCAGGGGTCCTTGTGGTTCCAGCCGGAGGAGCGGCAGGGATCGAAACGAAAACGTCAGGGGGCCATCATAAGCCGGGTTCTGTGTCCTCAGGCGGTATCCCTTGCGGGACGGGCCTGCGGTGGCAGCCATTCATCTGCGCGACGGATTGCTCCGCCGCTCTAGCAGCCAACCCGGGCCGCTCAGGGCGAAACACCCCTACCCGCCTTGCGGCGGGCGCGCGGCCCCTATTCGGCCTTGCTCCGGGTGGGGTTTGCCATGCGGACCCTGTTGCCAGCGCCCCGGTGCGCTCTTACCGCACCCTTTCACCCTTGCCTGTCGCCCCGAAAGGCCCATCGGCGGTTTGCTCTCTGTGGCACTTTCCCTTGCGCCCCCGAAGGAACGCCGGCGGGCGTTACCCGCCACCCTTGTTTCGTGGAGCCCGGACTTTCCTCGCGTCTTGCGACACGCGGCTGCCTCAGGCCCCCTGACGCGGGCGCTATAGGCGCGAGCGTATGGGAATGCAAAGCGTGTCCTAACGCGTCCGCCCCTGATCGCGGTCTAACAGCAATTGCCACAGGATCGCGGCAATCTCGCCATCGGGCACGCCGGTGATGTGTTCGGGCCGCCAGCGCCGTTCAAACGCCTCCACCGCCTTGGCCTGATCGGTGATGTCATAGCCGAACCGTTCCAGCGCGAGGAAAAACGATCCGTTGTTGGGAAAGGGATTGCCTGCCGCAAGGCTGATCGGGCGCGGCAGGCACAGGTTGTACTGCGCCAGCCGGTCCCACGGGAATAGCTCGCCCGGGTCAACTTTGCGCATCGGCGCGACGCAGGAATGGCCCACCACATTGGCGCGCGGGACGTCATATTGCTTCACTATCCGCGCCAGCAGCGGGATCAGCGCATCGATCTGCGCATCGGCAAAGCCGCGATAGCCCCCATTCTCGGGCGCGTGGCCAGGGTGATCCAGTTCAATCCCGATGCTGGCCGAATTCACATCCGGAATGCCGCGCCAGAACGAAGCGCCTGCGTGCCAGGCGCGGCGCGCTTCGGGCACCAGCCGGATGACTTCGCCGTCTTCGGTGATGCAGTAATGCGCGCTGACCGACGCGGCCGGATCGCACATCCGTTCCAGCGCGGTCTCTACCGGCTTCATTTCGGTGTAGTGCAGCACCACCATGCTGATCGGCAGGGTGCGGTCATTATGGTTGGGCGAAGGCACCTCGCGGTGCACCAGTTCGTCGTCCCGGTTATCGTCTGCGCCCCCCAGCATCACCGGGGCCTTAGCCGATCATGCCTTGCGGCTCAGGCAGCACCGCGCCCAAAACCAGCGCGCCGTCACCCAGCTTGTATTGCAGCCCGCCGTCCAATTCTTCGGCAAGTATCGCGATCATGTGGGCAGCAGCGGTACGGCTGGTGATTTCAGCAGGCGCAAGATCGCCCTGCAATGCGCGGCCGATGATTTCATCAAACGCGATCCGGTCACCGCGCGCGCGCGCCACGATCTCCACCGCGCCATCGCGCCGTTCCGCACCGATATCCAACGTCCCGCCGCGCACCAGCGAATCCAGCGCGATCTGCGCCAGATTAAGCAGCACCTTGACCGCAGGCTTGGGCAGGCTGGGTTCGGGGATGGCCCAGTTGATCGTCACCCGCTTGGCTTCGGGGGCGAGCGCTTCGATCACGCTGCGCGCCTCATCAATCGGGATCGCTTCGCCAAAACCGCCCGCGGCGCCAAACGCCAGCCGGAAGAACTTGAGCTTGTCGGCGCTGATCCGCGCCGATTGTTCGAGCAGCTCCATGCAGCGCGCGCGCATTTCCGGATCTTTTTCATCGGCGAGCAGCTCCAACCCGTTGGAGAGCGCGCCCACAGGGGACAGCATGTCATGGCACAGGCGCGAGCACAGCATCGCGGCAAGATCGGTCTGGGAAATCATACCGGTGTTCTAGCTTTCGATGATGGTAAAGGAAAGAGCGGCAAAACCCGCAACATCATCGCGCCAGAACCTGACGTCGTGTCCGGCGATGATTCCCCAGATGCGCCCGTCATGCGCAGCCATTGCCCGGTCGGTGGCCGACGGGATGGGTTCGCCCAAGGGATGCGAATGGAAATAGCCGAGCACCTGACGCGCAGATCCGGCGCGCGCAGCGCGGTGGGCATCGATCAGCGCCTGCGGGTCAATCTCGAAATGGGTGGCGGGGGTGGAGTGGATATTGCGCGCAGGCACCGCCTCCACGATCCGGGCGCCCTCCCCCAGCAACAACCCGCACGCCTCACGCGGATGCTCAGCCGCAGCAGCGGCACGCATGGCGATAAGGGCTTGGCTTGTCACTTCGATATCCATCGCCCATTGCCATACCATGTCCGAGATCGAAATCATCACCGGCACCATCCAAACCCCAGCCCGCCTCGACAAGGCGCTGGCCGAAGCCACGAGCATGTCGCGCGCACGGGTGCAGGGTTTGATTGATGAAGGCCGGGTCGATGTGGCCGGAAAGACCGCAACGGCCGCCTCGATGAAGGTCGCGGCCAATACCCCGTTCCGCATCATCATCGCCGCCGCCATGCCCGCCCAGGCCGCGCCCGAAGATATTCCGCTCACCATCGCTTATGAAGATGCGCACCTGATCGTGGTCGACAAGCCTGCGGGCATGGTGGTGCACCCGGCGGTGGGCAATATCACCGGCACGCTGGTCAATGCCCTGCTGCACCACTGCGCCAAAAATGGTGGGGGTAAACTTTCGGGCATCAACGGGGTCGCCCGCCCCGGGATCGTCCACCGCATCGACAAGGATACGTCGGGCCTGTTGGTGGTCGCCAAATCGGACGCCGCGCACGAAGGGCTGGCGGTGCAATTCGCCGCGCACACCGTCCACCGCCGCTATCTGGCGGTCTGCGCCGGGCACCCGTCGCCTGCGGAAGGAACCATCAATGCGCGGGTTGGACGGTCCGACGCCGACCGAAAGAAAATGACGGTGCTGCCCAACAATTCCTCACGCGGGAAAACGGCGGTCACACATTACAAGGTGCTGGAACGGTTCGATCACGCAAGCCTGATCGAATGCCGCCTTGAAACCGGCAGGACCCACCAGGTGCGCGTTCACTTTGCATCAATCGGTCATGCTTTAGTGGGAGACCCAGCTTATGCACGCATCCCAAAGCCTCTTCGCCCCGTACTTGAAGAACTGGGGTTCGCCCGGCAGGCGCTGCACGCAGCCGAGCTGGGGTTTGTCCATCCAGTGAACGGTGAAATGATCCATTTTCGCAGCGATTTGCCCTGTGACATGCAGGAACTGATCGACCAACTGCGCCGTTCTAATCGATGAAATGCGCGCACAAGCACGTAATATCGGCTATAGATAACCCCGTGGCCCAGTTCGCGGGATGCCCATCAGGGGTCCAGCGCAAGCGGTCGACACCAGAAAGGTTAGGCAAATAGTGACCAAGTCCACAAATGTCCGAACAAAGTCCTCTACTCTCCCGGCTTTGAACGGTGAGCAGAGTCTCAACCGCTACCTGTCGGAAATTCGCAAGTTCCCGCTGCTGACGGCTGAGCAGGAATATATGCTCGCCAAGCGGTATCAGGAACACGAAGATCCCGAAGCTGCCGCCCAGCTCGTTTCCAGCCACCTGCGACTCGTCGCGAAAATCGCGATGGGTTACCGCGGCTATGGCCTGCCGGTGGCTGACCTGATTTCCGAAGGCAATGTCGGCCTGATGCAGGGCGTCAAGAAATTCGAACCCGATCGCGGCTTCCGCCTCGCGACCTACGCGATGTGGTGGATCAAGGCATCGATGCAGGAATTCATCCTGCGGTCGTGGAGCCTTGTCAAAATGGGCACCACCGCTGCGCAGAAGAAGCTGTTCTTCAACCTGCGCCGCATGAAAAAGCAGCTCGAAGCCTACGAGGACAGCGACCTGTCGCCTGCCGACCTGACCAAGATCGCCACCGATCTGGGCGTGCCGGAACAGGAAGTCGTCAACATGAACCGGCGGATGATGATGGGCGGCGATGCCTCGCTCAACGTCAGCTTGCGCGGGGA
>JANQTR010000065.1 GCA_030731635.1 Erythrobacter sp.
CCATCACATTCATGGTGGTGGTGACGGGGACGATTTCGTCGTCGAACTTGCCCGCTTCCTGCCCGGCGGCGGTGCGCATCTGCGATTGCAGGGCGTATTCGTCCATGGCATCGCGGCTGATATTGTACCGCTTGGCGACGGTTTCCGCCGTGCCGAGCATCGGCATGTACACATCCTTGTGCATCGCGATCAGCGAACGGTCGGGCGCGACGCGCATTTCGGGGGTCTGCACCATCGAGATCGAATCCTGACCGCCGCCGACGACGATATCCATGTTGTCGACGATGATCTGCTTGGCAGCGGTCGAAATTGCCATCAGGCCAGACGAACATTGACGGTCGATGGTCTGGCCCGAAACGGTCACCGGGCAGCCAGCGCGCAGCGCCACCTGACGCGCGATATTGCCCGCCTGGGTGCCTTGCGTCAGCACCGCGCCCCACACCACATCATCAATCGCACCCGCTTCGATCCCGGCGCGTTCAATCGCAGGGGCAAGGCTGTAGGCACCAAGCGTCGCGCCCGGCGTGGCATTGAACGCGCCCTTGTAAGCGCGGCCAATCGGGGTGCGGGCGGTGGAAACGATAACGGCGTCACGTGACATGGGGGTATCCTTCAGGTCTTGGTTGTGAGCCCTCGCGCAGGCGGGGCCTCAGGCAGATTGTGCCAGCCCGGCTGAGGTTCCTGCCTTCGCAGGAACGCCCATCAGGTCTGCAGAATGATTAGACGAAGTATTGCGTGATCCACTCACAGATCAATGCGGGCTTTTCCTCGCCTTCAATCTCGATGGTGATCTCACAGGTCTGCTGCCACTGGCCGGGCCGCTTTTCGACCATCTCGGTCAGCTTCCAGATGCCGCGGATGCGCTTGCCAGCGCGCACGGGGGCGATGAAGCGGGTTTTGTTGCCGCCATAATTCACGCCCATCTTTACCCCGTCAATGCGCGGCGCACCGCCGTTGGCACCGAGATAGGGGATCATCGACAGCGTCAGAAATCCGTGGGCGATGGTGCCGCCGAACGGCGTCATCTTGGCCATTTCTTCGTTGATATGGATGAACTGGTGATCCCCGGTCGCTTCAGCGAACTGGTTGATGCGTTCCTGGCTCATCTCGGCCCATTCGCTGGTGCCGATAGTTTCGCCGACCTTGGCGGCCAATTCCTGCGGGTTCATAAGATCCTCCTTCGCTGCTCGCGCGGTCGAAATCCCATGCCCGCCGCGCTGCTTGTGCGGAGGCTTCATGGCGCAACATTGCGGCTTGCGCAACGGTGACGCCTATGCCGTTACGGCACCGGCCAACTTGCCAGCAGATGACGGCCTGCGCGCGGTGGTGCGACCCAGCAACGCCCGCGCCGAATCGATCCGCTTGCAATAGGTGTTGAGCCCGATTTGCAGCCCCACCAGCATCAGCATCACCGGCTGATAGGCGATCCCCTGAAACAGCGCCCCGATGATGTAAATCACCGCGCCCATCTGCAAAGCAGCCGCCAGCGGCGCGATCCAGCGCTCCGCCTCATCCTCGTTCGCTCGCCAGCGGCGCTGAATCCGCTCCATCTGCCATAGGCCGAGCCCGTGCAATGTCAGCCAGATCATCAGGCCCGGCCAACCCTGTTCGCCCAGCATTTCAAAAATCGAAGAATGGAATGCCCGGCCTTCGTCGATCACTTCGCGATATTCGACCGTGGTGGTGTTCCCGGCGACTTCCTTGACCGGCATGGTGTAGGCAAACCGGTTGGCACGATAGGCATCAAAGCCGCCGCCAAACGGATTTTGCGCAGCATAATCAATCGTCCATTCCCACACCGCCACCCGGGTCGAGGCGCTTTCATCGCCGCCTGGTTCGGCCAACGTCGCCATTCGGTCGTAATAGCTTTGCGGCAGGAACGGCAGCGCGGTCAGGCCAAGCACCCCTGCACCCGCGATAAACAGCATCCGCCGCTTGGTATAGCGCAGCATCAAACCGCCCAGCGCGGCGATGCACAGCAGGCCGGTGCGTGCTTCGGTGCCAATCGGCACCAGCAGGCAGGCAAAGGTCAGCGCCACCGCAAACCCCGTTACCGCCCAGTGCGGACGAAACACCGTGCCGTGGCGCACAAACCACCACAGCATCGGGATCAACCCGATCGCGACTGTCGCCAGCGTCGAACTTTCGTAGATGCCGCTGTTGTCGTTGACGAAGAATTTGAGGTTTTCGTAGCCGCCGCCGCCCAACACGGTTTTCATCCCCGTGCCGATCACGATGGTCGCGACCGATAACAGCAGCACCAGCGCCAGCCCTTCGATCCGGGCGCGGGTGGTGAGGGTCAGCGGCAGGAAAATCGCGAACAGCAGCGCCTTCCAAACCCAATCCCACTTGGTCGCAGCCTCTAGCGGGAAAGCGGCGTTGCCGGTTGTCCACCAGCAATAGATCAGCAGCGCCAGCATCAGGCCCTGCCGCAGCGTGAAGCGCGCACCGGTCTTGCGATCCAGGGCAAGCCACCCGCCAAACGCGGCAGCAAAGGCGATCAGCGACACCGGCAGAGTGGAAATGAGCGAATAGCCGATCCGCTGAGGGGCCAGAATGTCGATATAGACATACAGCAGCACCCACAGAAACGGGCGGCGCAGACCGAGCACCAGCACGTAACCGATAAAGGCGAGAAAGACGAGATCGATCATGGCTCTGGTTGGGCTACCGGTGCGCTGCTTTTGCGCGATTTGTGCGCGACCGTTGCGGTGTTTGAACACCCGGTTCGTCCGGATCGCTGTGTTCAACCTCATCCGCACTGCGCACGCGGCGGGCGGCGTTGCGGCCTGCGGTGGTGGTCGCCTTGCGGTGATCGGCGGTTTCTGACTGGATCGCACCGATCAGCGGATCGGCATCCAGCCCTTCGCGCAGCACCAGCCGCAGCAGTGCAATCGCGATCAGGCCGTGGCCTAGCGCAAGGGCAAAATAGTCGATCATTCCGAGGCTCCCAAAGGCTACACGCCCGGTCAAGTGCCGCAGTCTTAACCCAGTGCAGTTGACGCGGCGTTAAGCACACCTGCGATAAGACGCGCGCCATGACCCGCATTCTGCACGTCCTCGACCATTCGCTCCCGCTCCACAGCGGCTACACCTTTCGCACCCGCGCGATTCTGAAAGCGCAGGAAGGCCTCGGCCTCGAAGTGCGCGGGATCACCGGACAACGCCACAATGTCGAAGCGCCCCCTGGCCCGTCGCCCGAAGCCGCCGATGGCCTGACCTTCCACCGCACCCCCGGAACACCCGCTGGCTTGCCTGCCTTGCGCGAGGTGGGCGAGATCAACGCACTGGATCGTGCGATCCGGGCATTGGCGGCGGAATGGCGGCCCGACATTATTCACGCCCATTCGCCCGCCCTGTGCGGCGCGGCAGCACAACGCGCCGCACGGGCGCTCGGCATTCCATTCGTCTATGAAATCCGTGCCTTCTGGGAAGATGCCGCCGTCGGCAATCTGACGGGAACCGAAGGCAGCTTAAAATACCGCCTGACCCGCGCGCTGGAAACGCGGGTGGCGCGGCAGGCCGATGCCTTGTTCACGATCTGCGACGGGCTGCGGCAGGATCTGGTGGCACGCGGCATTCCGGCAGGCAAGGTCGGCGTGATGCGCAACGGGGTCGACCTCGACCTGTTTGGTGAGCCGGTGGCGCGCGATGATGTGCTGGCAGCAAAGCTGGGCATTGACCCCGGCGCGCCCGTGATCGGCTATATCGGCAGTTTTTACGCCTACGAAGGGGTGGACGACCTGATCGCCGCGATGCCGCTGTTGCGCCGTTCACACCCCGATGCACGGCTGTTGCTGGTGGGCGCAGGGCCGATGGCCGATAGCTGGCGCGCCGCTGCCGCCGCCCTGCCCGAACCCGGAGCGGTGATCTTCACCGGGCGGGTGCCCCATACAGAGGTGGAACGCTATTATTCGCTGGTCGATGTGCTGACCTACCCGCGCAAGGCCCAGCGCCTGACCGATCTGGTCACGCCGCTCAAACCGCTGGAAGCGATGGCGCAGCAACGGCTGGTCGCCGCATCAAGCGTGGGCGGACACCGCGAACTGATCAGTGACGGCGATACAGGCACGCTGTTCGCGCCCGATGATCCGGCTGCCTGCGCGGCAGCGCTCGCCCGACTGCTCGAAAATCGTGATAGCTGGGACGCGATGCGCGCACGCGCTGCCGCCCACGTCCGCGCCCGGCATGATTGGGCCGCCAATGCGCAGGATTATCATTCTGTTTACCATCTTTTGTTAGCCCAATCTCGCAGCGGGCAAGCACGGGGCGCTCAGCTGGCATAAGCAACCGCAGGCTGATCAATCAAGGTAACACGCAAATGACAACGGGGCAGCACGACCGGGCAGAGCAAGCGATCCGCCGCAATGCCCGCCCACACCGGCCGCAAACGCTGGCCGCGCACCGGGTGTTCGCCCCAAGTCTGGGGATCTGGGGCGCAGCTCTGGCCGGGATGGTGGTGATGGTACTGCCGTCATCACTGTTTGCCCAAGCGACGCAGGGTACCGGGCTATCGCTGCTGGGCCAGATGGCCCAACCACTGATTGCCGGGCTTGGCGGGTTGGTGCTTGGTGGTAGCCTGTTCATCATCGCCACCGCGATCAACCGCAAGGCCCGTCGCCGCGCCGGCAGACCTTCGATCGCGGCGATGGCCGCGCGCCGGGTTCATACGATTGATCCGCAGCGCGATCTGGGCAGCGCCAGTCTGGATGAACCGGTCAGGTCCATGCCCTTTGCCAAAGCGGCGCTGAAACATCACGCCGAAGCAACGCGCACTGCCGTAACCCCAACCGCGCTTGCGCCTGATCCGGCCCGCACGCCTGAACCTGCCTCTGTCGCAGAACCGGCACAGGTTGCACCGCTGGCCGATATGCCGCCGCCGCGCGCGCTTGATCTGGCGGAGTTTGCCACGCTGCCGGGCCGCGATGGCGTCTGGGTGGAAGACTTTCCCGGTTCGCTCGAGGCTGCTGCCGCAGTTGAGGCCCAATCCCAACCGCAACGCAATTCCCAGCCGCTCCGCCTTGCGCCAGAGCCTGAACACTCTGCTCCCGCAACTGGCCCCGCATCCAGCGGCACTGCACTGGACCTGCTGCGCGCAGTACCGACCAACGAACTCAGCATTGTGCAGATGGTTGAACGGTTTGCCGCCGCCCTGCACGACCACCGCGAAGCCGCGCCGGGCACCGCTGCGACCGCACGCGATATCGCCGCGCGCGAAGCTGCGCTGGCGCAGGCCTTGCGGGCGCTTGCCGCGCTCAGCCCCGAACTTGCCTCTGACCATACCAGCCAACATGCCAGCCAACCGGCCGCAGGTGAGCCCTTGCGCGATGCCCTGACCCAGTTGCACGCAATGCGCGGGGCAGCCTGAACGCCCGCGTTTGCACGCAAAACTTGCAACCTAAGCGGCCCAAGCATGAGCGCCGCGCAATCTAACGATAGTTTGAATAGGTCTGCGAGAAATATTGCTTCGCGCAAACCCATTGCCAAACCCGCATCCTGTCGGCATGAGGGGTCCGAATCCCGGGCAAGGCACGCCGCCTGCGGCAGCTTTTGCCCGGAGTAATCGTCGGCATTCGCCCGTTCGGCCCGCAAGGGCGCCCGCGGGCCTGCCGACATCTGACAGATCGGACTAACGCCATGGGATACCCCTCCTCCCAGGGTCTTTACGACCCCGCCAACGAACATGA
>JANQTR010000066.1 GCA_030731635.1 Erythrobacter sp.
GCCTGCATGACCATCGCCGATACCGTGCCGATCAGCGCGATCACGGTGTTCACCTCCAGCGGTTCAACCGCACGGCGGGTGGCGCGCGAGAGGCCCGGCACGCCGATGCTGGTGCTCACGCCCTCCGCCCGCACCGCGCGCCGCCTTGCGCTGTTGTGGGGTGCACATGCGGTGGTGACCAAGGACATCGGCAGCTTTGAAGAAATGATCGCCAAGGGCCGCCGCATGGCACTGCGCCACGGTTTTGCAACTGGTGGGGCCAAGCTGATCGTGCTCGCCGGCGTCCCGTTTGGCACGCCGGGCAGCACCAATCTGCTGCATGTGGTGACTGTGACCGGCGATGAGTTGGAGAAACACGAGGGATGAGCGTGCGGCGCAGCGTCACCTCCGGCTCACCTTACGAAGCCACCTTCGGCTTTGCCCGCGCGGTGCGAGTTGGCGACCGGATCATCGTCGCTGGCACCGGCCCGGTCGAGCCTGATGGCTCCACCACGTCCGGCGGCGCGGCAGAACAGGCAGAGCGGTGCTGCGCGATCATCGTCGCAGCGATCGAGGAATTGGGTGGGACCGCGGCAGACGTGGTGCGCACCCGGATGCTGCTGACCGATCCTGCTGATCAGGACGCGGTCGGCGCGGTGCATGCGCGGTTCTTTGGTGCGGCCAAGCCTGCCGCGACCATGGCCGGGGTCGCATGGCTATGCCGCCCGGAATGGCGGATCGAGATTGAGGCGGAGGCGGTGATCGCCGAATGATCGGCCGTGTCGCCGCCTATCTGGCCGCCATGGCAGCGGGCTGCGGAATTGGCATCGGCACTGCGTTGGGAATGGCTGGGCTGCTGCCAGGGTCTAGCACGCTCGACTTCGGCGATGTTGATGTGGCTGGCTGGCACAGCGATTTTGCGATCGGATCGGAGGCCGCCGATCCCTACACCCGCCTTAGGGTTGCCCGACACGGCTTGCTGGCGCTCGCGAAAAGCGAGGCGGTGTACTTCACTCGGTCTCTCGACGATGACGGCGCGCCGCTGCGCGAGACCTGCCGCTATCGCATTGGTGGCGGCGCGATGCCGGCCGCGTGGTGGTCGGTCACACTGTACAATTCCGACAGCATGCTGCCCGACAACACCGACAATGCGATGAGCATCGATGCCGAGTGGGCAGGGCCGGGCCGGTGGGCTGCGACCATCCAGCCGCGCCGTCCCGAACTGATCGCACCGACGCGTCCAGCCGTCGTCAACGGGTGGATCTCCAGCCGCAATGCCGGGACATTCGACCTGACGCTCAGACTATATGCCCCTGATGCCGCGGTGCTATCCGATCCGCAGAGCGTGCTCGATCCGCCGACTGTCCAACGGGTGGATTGCGAGGAATGAGGCGCTGGTTCGGCCCGCTCGCCGTGTTGCTCGTCTGCGCTGCCGGAGGCCATTCGCTGACCTTGTGGCTCGGCCCGGCCGTCATCATGGACCGGGCGATGGAGGCCTTGGCGCAGCGCGGCGTGGCGCTGCACGCCTTCACCACCCCGCAGCGGATCACTCCGCAGACGCAAAGCGTGGTGCGATCCTCGCCCGATCTGTTTTATGCGCTGTGCCGTTATGATCTGCACGATCCGGGCATGACCCTGGCGGTGCGGATCGCAGCTTGGCCCGATTACCAGTCCCTTTCATTCTTCGATGCACGGACGGATAACTTCGCGACCATACGCGCGGTGAGCAAAACTGCGGCGGTGCGCTTGCTTCCCCCCGGCAGCGCGCCTGAGGAAGGCGCAATTGTCAGCCCGACCGCCAAAGGCGTGATCCTGATCCGCCGTCTGGCCCCCAGCGGCGAACAGTTTGACGCGGCGGTCGCGGCGAGCGCTGATGATCGCTGTCAGATCGCGCCCTGATACCAGCGCGCCAAGATGCTGACGCATCACGCGCTGGCAATGCTCAAGCGCCGCACGGGCTTAGCCAATGCTCGATGAGTCAAGCCGATCGAGCATTGGTATGGGTCTAGCTCTGCGCCAGCCGCGCGTCGACCAGAGCGATCAGCGCGGGCAGATCAGGCAGGGCATCAAGTTCCGCCGCGCTTACCAATACCTCGGGCTGCGCGCTCCCTTTGCCCAGCAAGATCGCAGGCAGTGCGATATCGATACCGGGAAAGGCCGGAGCGAAATCGTCCTTGTGATGAAACACCTTGGTGTGCGGCAGCCCGTCAAGGAACTGCCGCCATGGCTTGTGCATCGTCACCCAACCAAAGGTCAGCGCACATAGCGAACATGGGTAGGTCGAAGGGCGCAGCACCTTCCAAACCGTATCCCTTGCCCCATTCAGCAGGCCGGCATCGGCATTATAGACGAGAATCAGGCGCGTTTCTGCATTGGTCATGCCAACCTATTCGCATGCAGGCGGCCATTTGGTTGCAGCAATCGGCCTGCGCCTAACAAAAAACTGCAAGGCCCGCGCGCGCGCCAGCCTTTTCTAACCCCGCTAACCCGGTTAGAGGCCTTGGCCATGCACGGACAATTCCAACTCACCGATGACCAGCTCGCCATTCGCGAAGTAGCGCAGCGTTTCACCGCCGATCAGATCACACCCCATGCGGGCGAGTGGGATGAAAAACACATCTTCCCGCGCGACACGATCCAGCGCAGCGCCGAATTGGGCTTTGGCGCGATTTATGTGTCTGAAACTTCTGGTGGAATCGGGCTAGGGCGGTTGGAGGCGGCGCTGATCATGGAGGCGATGGCCTATGGCTGCCCGTCCACCTCCGCCTTCATCTCGATCCATAATATGGCGGCGTGGATGATCGACCGCTTCGGCGGCGATGCGGTCAAGGCCAAGTACCTGCCGCAACTGATCACGATGGAACACATCGCCAGCTATTGCCTGACCGAACCTTCGAGCGGATCGGACGCCTCGGCCTTGCGCACCACCGCGCGGCGAGACGGCGATCATTACGTGCTCAACGGCACCAAGCAGTTCATCTCGGGCGCGGGCGCGAACGAGGTTTACGTGGTCATGGTGCGCACCGGCGAGGATGGGCCCAAGGGCATTTCGTGCGTCGTGATCGAAAAGGACATGCCCGGCGTCAGCTTTGGCGCGCAGGAGAAAAAGCTTGGCTGGCATTCGCAGCCGACCGCGCAGCTGATCCTTGAGGACGTGCGCGTGCCGGTCGAAAACCTCGTCGGCGGCGAGGGCGAAGGGTTTCGCATCGCCATGATGGGGCTGGATGGTGGCCGGCTGAATATCGGCGCGTGTTCATTGGGGGGCGCCCAAAGGTGCCTCGACGAAGCGATCAAATACACCAAGGAACGCACCCAGTTCGGGCAGCCGGTGGCCGAATTCCAGAACACCCAGTTCATGCTCGCCGACATGGCGACCGATCTCGAAGCCGCGCGCGCGCTGCTCTATCTCGCTGCGGCCAAGGTGACCGACAACGCACCCGACAAGACTCGCTTTTCCGCCATGGCCAAGCGGCTGGCGACCGATAATGGCAGCGCCGTGGTCGACCGCGCGCTGCAATTGTTCGGCGGTTATGGCTACCTTCAGGACTACCCGATCGAACGCTTCTGGCGCGACTTGCGGGTGCATTCGATCCTTGAAGGCACCAACCAGATCATGCGCATGGTCGTGGGCCGGGACTTGCTGCGCCAATGAAACCAGTGGGAGTGACCGGCATCCGGCTTGCCCTGACGACACTGGTGGTGCCCGATTACGATGCGGGCATTGCATTCTGTGTTGGCGCGCTGGGCTTTGACCTGATCGAAGATAGCGACATGGGCGCGGGCAAGCGCTGGGTGGTCGTTGGCGGCGAGGCGGGCGGGCGGCTATTGCTCGCCAAGGCTGCGACCGACGCGCAGGCCGCCGCAATCGGTAAGCAATCCGGCGGCCGGGTCGGCTTTTTTGCTCATACTGATGATTTCACAAGCACCCAAGCACGCCTTGTCGATGCAGGGGTGACATTTCACGAGCAGCCGCGCCACGAGAAATATGGCACCGTTGCGGTTTTCAGCGATCCGTTTGGTAATCGCTGGGACCTGATCGAACCGAAAGTTATGTCGCAATGACCGATGACGTCCTGATTTCCACCAATGGCCCGATTGGCCGTATCAGCCTTAACCGGCCCAAGGCGCTGCATGCACTGACGCTGGAAATGTGCCACGCGATGAGCGCGGCGCTGACTGCGTGGGCCAATGACGACGCCATCCAGGCGGTGATCCTCGATCACAATGAGGGGCGCGGGTTTTGTGCGGGGGGCGACATTGCCTTTCTGCGCGATTCGGCGCTGAATGATGGCGGCGTATCGGGCCGCAAGTTCTTCCACGACGAATACCAGCTCAACCACCAGATGTTCACCTACCCCAAGCCGATTGTCGCCTTCATGGATGGCATCACGATGGGCGGCGGCGTCGGCATTTCGCAGCCCGCCAAGTTCAGGGTGGCGACCGAGAACACCCGGTTCGCCATGCCCGAAACCGGGATCGGCCTGTTCCCTGATGTTGGCGGCGGCTGGTATTTGTCACGTCTGGGGCGGCGCTTGGGACAATTCCTCGCATTGACTGGCGCGCGGCTCGACGGGGCAGAGTGCCTGTGGACCGGGCTCGCCACGCATTACGTGCCGCACGAAATGCTGGAGGTCTTGAAGGCGCGAATCCACGATCATCCGGACAGGATCGCGGGCATCCTCAGCGAACCGGTCGGCACGCCCCCCAAGGCGCGGATTGAAGCCAACGCTGACAAGATCGCCAAGCATTTCGCGTCGGACAGCTACGAAGACATCCTCGCCAGCCTTGAGGCGGCGATCGAAGCGGGGGACGATTGGGCGGTGAAGGAGCGCGACACGCTCGGCACCAAAAGCCCGCAGACCTGCAAGGTCGCGCTGCGGCAATTGGCGGAAAGCGCCGCGCTCACCGATTTTGCCGATAATATGCGGATGGAATACCGCATCGCCAGCCGCGTGCTGACCCGCCCCGACTTTGCCGAAGGCGTGCGCGCGGTGATCACCGACAAGACTGGCGACCCGAAATGGGACCCGGCCACGCCCGAGGAAGTGAGCACAGACTTGCTCGACGCAATCTTCGCCCCGCTGCCCGCCGATGAGGAATGGGCGCCGCTGCCAAATTGAACAATCGTCATTACGAGCGCAGCGAAGCAATCCAGTCCTGCACTTTCGGCTCCTCGCGACGACGAATCAGGAGAGAATCATGACCTACGAAACCATCACCGCCGAAGCCAATGCGCGCGGGCACACGGGCGTCACGCTGCTGACAATCAACCGCCCGCAGGCGCTGAACGCGCTCAATTCCAAGGTGCTGGAGGAACTGATCCACGCCTTCGCCGCCTATCAGGCCGACAGCTCGCAACTGTGCGCGATCCTCACCGGCAGCGGCGACAAGGCATTTGCCGCGGGCGCCGACATCAAGGAAATGAGCGACAAGGCGGCGGCTGATTTCTTCCTCGATGATTTCTTTTCGCCTTGGACGGCGGAAATCGTCAAGAAAACCCGCAAGCCGTGGATTGCCGCCGTGAACGGCTTTGCGCTGGGCGGCGGGTGCGAATTGGCAATGATGGCGGACTTCATCATTGCCAGCGACAAGGCGCGTTTCGGCCAGCCCGAGATCAAGCTTGGCGTGGCCCCCGGCATGGGCGGATCACAGCGGCTGACCCGCGCGATCGGCAAGTCGAAGTCGATGGAAATGTGCCTCAC
>JANQTR010000067.1:0-16054 GCA_030731635.1 Erythrobacter sp.
GCGGCTTGCCGCGCGGCCGGGTGATTGAAGTTTACGGGCCGGAAAGCTCGGGCAAAACCACGCTGGCGCTGCATGTCATCGCCGAAGCGCAAAAAGGTGGCGGCATAGCGGCGTTTGTGGACGCTGAACACGCGCTTGATCCGGTTTATGCCAAAAAGCTGGGCGTGGATATTGACGAACTGATCGTCTCGCAGCCCGATACCGGCGAACAGGCGCTGGAAATCGTCGATACGTTGGTGCGGTCGAACGCGATTGACGTGCTGGTGATCGATTCGGTCGCGGCGCTGGTGCCGCGCGCGGAAATCGAAGGCGAAATGGGCGATTCGCACGTTGGTCTTCAGGCGCGTTTGATGAGCCAGTCCCTGCGCAAGCTGACCGGTTCGATCAGCCGTTCGCGCTGCATGGTGATTTTCATCAACCAGCTGCGCATGAAAATTGGCGTGATGTACGGCAACCCTGAAACCACCACTGGCGGCAATGCGCTGAAATTCTACGCCTCGGTCCGGCTCGACATCCGCCGCACCGGGCAGATCAAGGACCGCGACGAAATCACCGGCAACGCAACCCGCGTGAAGGTGGTCAAGAACAAGGTCGCCCCGCCGTTCAAGCAGGTCGAATTCGACATCATGTACGGCGAAGGCATCTCCAAGATCGGTGAGATCATCGATCTCGGCGTCAAGGCGGGCCTGGTTGAAAAATCGGGTAGCTGGTTCTCCTACGATTCGATCCGGATTGGTCAGGGTCGCGAAAACGCCAAGACTTTTCTCAAGGAAAATCCAGAAGTTTGCGACCGGTTGGAAGCTGCAATCCGCAGCCGCACCGATAAGGTCGCCGAGGAGATGATGGTGGGGCCGGACGCGGACTCCGACGACTGATCCTCAAGCGGGCAATGCGGGAGCGCGAACGCTGCGGTCTCAGCCCGAACAACCGGAATGCCGGCATGTGCTTCTCCCCAGTCGCACATGCCGGCTTTTCGTTGATGGGTTCTGGTGCTTGACCCGATTAGGCCCCATTTAGGGGCGGGTTAGGTCGATCCAGACCCCGCCTTGATCGTTTCAGGTGGGCGTTAGACCCCCGCTAGACCCCCTTCAGCACCGCCATTTTGTCGCGTCTCGGCGTATCGCTGTGACACGGCTGCAACGCTCTGAACACGAGCGGTTGCGCGCTCCATTGCGTTAGGCTCGCGCATTGCTTAACTGCACCGCCATGACCTCGACGAACGATATCCGCCGCTCCTTCCTCGACTATTTCAGTAGGAATGGACACGCCGCCACACCGTCAGCGCCGCTGGTGCCCTACAATGACCCGACGCTGATGTTCGTCAACGCGGGCATGGTGCCGTTCAAGAATGTGTTCACCGGGCTCGAAACCCCGCCATCCCCGCGCGCAGCCTCCTCGCAAAAATGCGTCCGTGCTGGCGGCAAACACAATGATCTCGACAATGTCGGCTACACGGCACGGCACCATACCTTCTTCGAAATGCTGGGGAATTTCTCGTTCGGCGACTATTTCAAGGAAGAGGCGATCACCCACGCCTGGACGCTGCTGACGGGCGAATGGGGCCTGCCGAAAGACAAGCTTACCGTCACCGTTTACCACACTGACGATGAAGCGCACGCCCTGTGGAAACGCATCGCGGGCCTTCCGGACGATCGCATTATCCGCATCAATACAAACGATAATTTCTGGTCGATGGGCGACACTGGCCCCTGCGGACCATGTTCGGAAATCTTCTACGATCACGGTGCACACATCTTCGGTGGCCCTCCAGGCAGCCCGGATGAAGACGGTGACCGCTTCGTCGAGATCTGGAACCTCGTATTCATGCAATACGACCAGCAGGCCGACGGCACCCGCCGCGACCTGCCCAAGCCTTCGATCGACACCGGCATGGGCATCGAGCGCGTCGCCGCGGTGCTTCAGGGCGTGCACGACAACTATGACACCGATACCTTCAAAGCATTGATTTCGGCGTCTGAATCGCTCACCGGCGTCCGCGCTGAGGGCGAGCAGGCCGCGTCGCACCGGGTCATCGCCGATCACCTGCGCTCCACCAGTTTCCTGATGGCCGACGGGGTGCTGCCATCCAACGAAGGGCGCGGCTATGTGCTGCGCCGGATCATGCGCCGCGCCATGCGCCACGCGCACCTGCTGGGCGCGAGCGAACCTCTGATGCACCGCCTTGTCCCGGCATTGGTGACTGAAATGGGACAGGCCTATCCTGAGCTTACCCGCGGTCAGGCGCTGATCGAGGAAGTGCTGGAACGCGAGGAAACCCAGTTCCGCCGCACGCTCGACAAGGGGCTGAAATTGCTTGACGAAGCCACCGGAGACATCACCTCGGGCGGCGAACTTGACGGTGAAGTTGCTTTCCGCCTCTACGACACTTTCGGCTTCCCCTATGACCTCACCGAAGACGCATTGCGCGCCCGCGGCATCGGGGTCGACCGCGCCGGGTTCGACACGGCAATGGCCCGTCAGAAAGCCGCCGCACGCGCTGCTTGGAAAGGGTCTGGCGATGCAGCTTCGGGCGAAGTCTGGTTCGACATCGCTGAACGCGAAGGCGCCACCGAATTCACCGGTTATACCTCCACCAGCGGCGAAGGCCGCGTAGTCGCCATCGTCAAAGGCGGGGCCGAAGTCCAAAGCGCCGCAGCCGGTGACGAGGTCGTGATCCTCACCAATCAGACTCCGTTCTACGGCGAAAGCGGCGGCCAGACCGGCGATGCCGGGACGATGGCGAACGCCGCAGGTTTCCGCGCCGCGGTCACCGATACGTCCAAGCCCCTGGGCCGTCTTCACGCTCATCAGGTGCGAGTTGGCGCGGGCGAAGTGGCTGTTGGCGACACGGTCGAATTGAAGGTCGATACTGACCGCCGCGACCGGATCCGGGCCAACCACTCGGCCACCCACCTCGTCCACGCGGCGCTGCGCAACCGCCTCGGCGGGCATGTCACCCAGAAAGGCAGCATGGTCGCCGAAGAGCGGCTGCGGTTCGATTTCTCGCATCCGGCCCCGCTGACGCCGGAAGATATCGCCGCGGTCGAAGCCGAAGTGAACGCCGAAATCCGCGCCAACGAAGCGGTTGGCACCCGGCTGATGACCCCGGACGACGCGGTCGAAGCAGGCGCGCTGGCGCTGTTTGGCGAGAAATACGGCGACGAAGTTCGCGTGCTGTCGATGGGGCGCGCCAGCGCGGGTGGACGCAGTTATTCAGTGGAATTGTGCGGTGGCACCCACGTGCGCGCCACCGGCGATATCGGCGTGTTCCGGATCGTTTCGGAAAGCGCGGTCTCGTCTGGGGTACGCCGGATCGAAGCACTGACCGGCGAAGGCGCGCGCCAGTGGCTGGTTGGGCGCGAAGATGCGCTGAAAGCGGCAGCAGGCGTAATCCGTGCGACGCCCGAGGAAGTGCCGACCCGCCTTGCCGCGCTGCTTGACGAGCGCAAGCGGCTCGAAAAGGAGCTGGCCGAAGCGAAGAAGGCGCTGGCGCTGGGCGGCGGCGGATCGGGTGAGGCAGCCGCTTCGGCGGATGAGGACATCGCGGGCGTCAAGTTCAGCGGGCAGGTGATCGAAGGACTCGATCCCAAGGAACTGCGTCCGCTGCTCGATGCGGCGAAACAGCGGCTCGGCTCTGGCGTGGCAGCGGTGATCGCGGTCAATGATGGCAAGGCCAGCATTGCGGCGGCGGTGACGGATGATCTGACAGCGCGGGTCAGCGCGGTCGATCTGGTGCGGGCGGGTGTTGAAGCGCTCGGCGGCAAGGGCGGCGGCGGACGGCCTGACATGGCGCAGGGCGGCGGGCCAGATGGCAGCAAGGCGGCAGATGCGCTGGCGGCGGTGAAGGCGGTGCTGGCGGCGCAGCCGGTCTCATAATAACGGCGCGGTTCGCTCTCGTCGCGCTTGCGTCCTTGATGGCTGGCGCTTGTCAGGCGCAATCTGCCCCGGCGGACGAGGTGGCTTTCCCCGAGGGCCTTTACGGCAATGTCGACGTGTCTGAGGCGACCGGCGATCTCGGCGGTTTCGAAGTCAGGTTCTTTCGCGATTCGGGCAAACCGATGGCGGAATTCGTGTTGTGCGAGGGGTGGTGCAACCAAGCCTACCTCGCTGAAGTGACGCGCGAGGGCGATGCCTTTCGCATGAATCATGTCGAGCAAGGGTCGTCCGAAGACTCGGCCGGTGAGACCCGTACTGAAGATCATAGGGTCACGTACACCATCGTCCGGTCAGGCGATAAGCTGGTCTACCAGATGACCTTTGATGGTGCGCCGGTTGAACGTGATGCCGATACGGCGACGCTCCTGCCGCTCGAAGAGCCCTTTGGTCTGAGCGTCGCCAAAGCGAAGGGGTGAGTGTGGCGTCGGCGTCGTTAGCCCTCGGCTACCGTGCTCGTTGTGCGCAGCTTGGGCTTCTCGCTCAATTCCCCTTCGCGCTCCAGTTGCTCGCGGAATTCGTCACGCTTGGCGTGGATCGAGGCGATCACCGGGCCCATTGCCACGCCAATATCAACCAGCACGGCTTCGGATAGCTGCAACGAGCTTTCCAGCGTTTCGGGCACCGCATGGCTCGCGCCTGCGCGGTACATCGCGGCGGCGTGATCGGTGTCGCGCGCGCGGGCGACGATCAGCAGGTCGGGATAGCCTTGGCGCAGTTTGGTCACCAACCGCTGCGCCAGCACAGGCTCGTCCATTGTCAACACCACAGCAGGCGCGGTTTCCACCCCCAGCTTGGTCAGCGCATCGCCGCGTGCTGCATCGCCAAAGGTGGCGCGGTATCCGTGCCGCTTGGCACTGGCGACCATATCGGGGTTGGTATCAATCATCACATAGGGCTTGCCATGGGTTTCCATCATGTCGGCAATCAAGCGCCCAACGCGTCCGCCGCCAACGATAATGGTGCGCGGGGTGTCGCTGTCACCGATCGCGGTATGTTCCGCCACGCCGTCGACCTGCCGCGCCAGCACCTGCCCCAATTTTGCCAGCAGCGGGGTGACTGTGAGGCCGATGGCAGTGACCGTCTGCCAGAACCGTGCGGTTTCCTGATCAATCACCAGCGCGCTGGTCGCCGCCGCCAGCACGATCAGCGTGGTTTCGCTGGGCGAGGCCATCAGCACGCCGGTTTCCGCAGCCGTGCCGCGCCGTCCGCCCATCAGGCGTAGCAGTACGCCGGTGACCAGTGCCTTGAATAGCAACACACCGACCACTGCGAGCGCAATTGCGCCTATGTGCGAGCTGATATCGAACAGGTTGATGCTCATGCCGACGGTGATCAGGAACACGCCCAGCGCAAGGCCCTTGAACGGTTCCATGATCAGTTCGACTTCGGTGTGATATTCGGTCTCGGCAATCAGCAGTCCGGCAATCAGCGCGCCGACGATAGGTGACAGGCCGACGATCGCGGTCGCAAGACTGGCACCGATCACCACCAGCAAGGATGCGGCAAGAAACAATTCAGGGCTCTTGGTCCGCGCCGCCTGCGCAAACAGGCGGGGGAGGGCGAAACGGCCTACTATCAACAGCACTGCGATCACCAAGCCGCCCTGCCAAAGCGTTTCGATCAGGCCTTCCCAGCCTTCACCTTGCGCATTGGGTGCCAGCGCGCCGAGAATGAAGATGATCGGGACGATCATGATATCTTCGAACAATAGCATCGAAAGCGCGGCGCGGCCCACCGGGGTGCGTGTGCCCGAAATCGGCAGCACGATGGCGGTCGAGGAGAAGGCAAGCGCAAAGCCCAGCGCGAGCGCGCCGGTCCAGTCGAGTATGCCCGTAAGACCAAGGAAAGCTGCGAGCGAGCTGCCGATAATCAGCAATTCGAGCGCGCCCAGGCCGAACACCAGTTTGCGCATTTGCCACAAGCGATTGAACGACAGTTCCAGACCAATTGCGAACAATAGCAGCACGATGCCGAAATCGGCGAATGGTACCAGCGCATCAGGATTGGTGATGGTGATATGTTCGAGCCACGGGATGCGCGGAACCAAGGAACCCAATCCGAACGGGCCGACTAGCACCCCGATCAGGATAAAACCGATGATCGGGGTGATCCGGAAACGCGCGAACACCGGAATCACGATTCCCGCCGCGCCAAGGATTACCAGCGCGTCGGACAGAAATGGGGTAGGGGTCAGTTCACCAGCCACGCCAGATGCCTAGCCTGTGCACGGGGTGCTGTCATCCACCGCATGCGGGTGTTTTCAGCGTTCCTCGCCCAAGGGGTCCTTGATGTTGCCCACGCGCTTGTCCCATTCGATGCGGTAGAGGTCGAACCGGCGGTCGGCGAGATTTTGCACCGTACCTTCGGCCCGTGCCCAGCTGAGGTCAGCAAGGTTCACGTCGCTGATCGTCAAGGTTTCAACATTCTCCGATGCCTCGGCCGCGATCCCGTCGCGCGCGAAGGGGAAATCGCAGGGGGTAAGGATGCAGCTTTGGGCGTATTGAATATCCATGTTGGCGACATTGGGCAGGTTGCCGACATTGCCGCTCATCACCACAAAACATTGGTTTTCGATCGCCCGTGCCTGCGAACAGTAACGCACCCGCATATAGCCTTGGCGGCTGTCGGTGCAGAACGGCACAAAGATAATCCGCGCGCCTTCGTCCACCAGTCGCCGGGCCAGTTCTGGGAATTCGCTGTCGTAGCAAATCAGCACGCCAATCGGGCCGCAGTCAGTGGGGATGGCGTCGATGCTGTCGCCGCCCTTGATGTTCCACCAATAGGCTTCGTTGGGGGTGGGGTGGATCTTTTCCTGCGCGTGGATCGATCCGTCGCGCAGGCACACATAGGCGACATTGTGGATATCGCCGTCGGGCATCCGGGTCGGGTGCGATCCGCCGATGATGTTGATGTTGAAAGCCATCGCCATTTCGGAAAGGCGCTGGCGGATGCGCGGGGTATAATCGCTGAGCGTTTCGATCGCTTCAAGCGGGGTCAGTTCGCGTGCTTCGGCTGACAGCAGCATGACGGTGAACATTTCGGGAAAGACAATGAAGTCCGCCTCGTAATCGGCGGCAACATCGACGAAATATTCGATCTGCTTGATGAATTCATCGAACCCCGAAACCGCTCGCGATTGCAGCTGGCAGGTGGCGATGCGCACGCTTTCGACATCGCGCGGCAGGCGGTGTTTGGGCGGGGCGTTGCTATCGACATAGGGGTTGCGCCAGATCATCCTTACCGCGTTGCCGCGGCTGGCTTTGTCCTCGGGCAGGTATTTGGGCAGGATGCCCGCAGCCTCGAACCCGTTGGCCAGCTGGAAGCGGAGCACCGGATCGTGGATTTTGCTGGTGCTTACCAGTTCCAGATATTCTTCGGGGGTGTCCGCCCGGTTGGTCTTGCGGCGTTTGGCGCGGGCATAGCCGGGCATCCGTCCGCCGAACACGATCCCGGTGAGATCGAGCCGTTCCGCCAGCGCGCGGCGTTCTTCATATAGACGCCTCCCTAACCGGGTGCCGCGCACTGCGGGGTCAACGCATAATTCATAGCCATACAGCCAGTCACCGGTGGGATCATGGCGGCTACCAAAGCCGTTGCCGGTCACCTCGTCCCAGGTGTGGTCGGACAGTGCGACGCGTTCATCGAGCCGCATTGACGCGCAGTATCCAACCACCGCGCCATCGAACAGCGCGACAAAGCAGCCTTCGGGGTAGTTGTTGATCTGCCCGCGGATTTCACCCTGTGTATAGGCAGGCAGATCATCATAAGCGCGGCGGACGAGATCGCCGATCGCGCGCACGTCTTTGAGCTTAGCCTGGCGGATTTCCAGCCGTGCGGTTGATCTGCTTGCCATATATCTCCCTAGCCGAGGCTTATGCCTGGCTGGCCATTTCCTTTTCGAGGTTCTGCGCAACCGTCTCGAAGAACTGCTCGGTGGTCTGCCATGCCTGACCCGGGCCGATCAGCAGCGCCAGATCCTTGGTCATGTGGCCGTTTTCGACCGTCTGGATGCAGACGCGCTCCAGCGTTTCGGCAAACTTGACCACATCAGGGGTGCCATCAAACTTGCCACGATACATCAACCCGCGGGTCCATGCGAAGATCGAGGCGATCGGGTTGGTGCTGGTTGCCTTGCCCTGCTGGTGCTGGCGATAGTGGCGGGTGACGGTGCCGTGCGCGGCTTCGGCTTCGACAGTCTTGCCATCGGGGCTGAGCAGTACGGAGGTCATCAGGCCAAGCGAGCCGAAGCCCTGCGCCACGGTGTCCGATTGAACATCGCCGTCATAGTTCTTGCACGCCCAAACGAACTTGCCGCTCCACTTCAGGGCCGAGGCGACCATGTCATCGATCAGGCGGTGTTCGTAGACCATGCCCTTGGCTTTGAATTGTTCGGCAAAGCCTTCGTTATCGAACACCTCCTGAAACAGATCCTTGAAGCGCCCGTCATAGGCTTTCATGATCGTGTTCTTGGTGGAGAGGTACACCGGCCAGCCGAGGTTGAGGCCGTAGTTGAAGCTGGCGCGGGCGAAGTCGCGGATCGAATCGTCGAGGTTGTACATCGCCATCGCCACGCCGGCGCTGGGGAAATCGAACACGTCGAGGTCGATCTTGGTGCCATCTTCGCCATCAAACACCAGCCGCAGCTTGCCCGGTCCGGGAATCAACGTGTCGGTCGCCTTGTACTGATCGCCGAAAGCGTGGCGGCCAACCACGATCGGATCGGTCCAGCCCGGCACCAGCCGAGGCACGTTGTCGATCACGATCGGTTCCCGGAACACCACACCGCCCAGGATGTTGCGGATGGTGCCGTTGGGCGACTTCCACATTTTCTTGAGGCCGAATTCTTCGACCCGCTGTTCATCCGGAGTGATCGTGGCGCACTTTACGCCGACGCCGTACTGCTTGATCGCATTGGCCGAATCCACGGTGACCTGATCGTCAGTCGCATCGCGGTTTTCGATCGAAAGGTCGTAATATTTCAGATCGATGTCGAGATAGGGCAGGATCAGCCTTTCGCGGATCCACTGCCAGATGATGCGGGTCATCTCGTCCCCATCAAGTTCGACGACGGGGTTGGCGACTTTGATTTTCTGCATGGCTGTTGCCCTATCCTTCTTGCCCTGAATACGCAGGCCGTCTGCGCAGGGCTAAATGTGATCGACAGGAAGTTGAATAAGATCCCGCGCGGGCTTTAGCAGAGGAGGCGATGCTTGCAAGCGGCGCACCGGCCTGAGATTTTGCAAGTCGTATTGCAAGCGGCGCAGGGCACAAAAAAGCCCGCCGGGTAAGGGCGGGCGCTTTGCAGGCAAAAAGCCATTCAGCCGATGGTGGGCGTAGCAAGGATTGAACTTGCGACCCCTACGATGTCAACATAGTGCTCTACCACTGAGCTATACGCCCGCACCATCGGTTCAGCCTCTTGCGAAGCGGAGGCGGCCCTTAACGCAGCCCCGAGCAAGGTGCAAGCGATTCGAACCTTCAGCCGCGCACCGCCTCTGCTTCCTCAAACACCCGCTCCACTTCGAGCACGAGGTCGCGCAGGTGGAATGGTTTGGACAGCACCTTGGCAGTCGGCTGTTCGCGGCTGGCGCGCAAGGACACAGCGGCGAACCCGGTGATGAACATCACTTTGGTGCGCGGCGAGATTTCGGCGCAGCGCTGGGCGAGTTCGATCCCGTCCATTTCCGGCATCACGATGTCGGATAGCAGCAGATCGAAATCGCCGGTTTCCAGCAGCGGGATGGCTTCGGTGCCGCGGTCCACCGCGCTCACTTGATAGCCAGCATTGGTCAGCGCCCGCTCAAGATAGGTGCGCATGGCTTCTTCATCTTCGGCGAGGAGAATCCGGGGGGTGCGTGTCGATGTCATGGCGCTAGGCTTAGCAGCGCGGGCTTAAGAAATCTTTGTGCTTGTGACCAATTGCGTCCGGGGTGGCCCGAACCGGGCCGCGCGTCACCGCAGCGTGCGATCAGGCTTTGACAGGGCCGCGCAAAGACGGCAGCACCAATCCCGATGTCGCCGCCCGCCCGCACGAGCTATGATCCCCTGGCCGCTCACGCCGCGATCCGCGCGCCGGTGACCGGCGGCTGCGTGCCGGGCCTGAATGATGCGCCCGCCTTCTCGCTCACTGCCCCGCAGCGTCTGCGGTTGCCGGTGCTGGTGGCAGTGCCCCATGCCGGCCGCGCCTATCCGCCCACCGTGCTTGACCGGATGCGCGATCCAGCGCTGGCGCAATTGCGGCTGGAAGACCGCCATGTCGACCGGATCGGCGTGGAAATCGCCCGCCAGACCGGCGCTGCGCTGCTGGTGGCGCAGGCCCCGCGCGCCATGCTCGATCTGAACCGGGCTGAGGATGACATTGATTGGGACATGGTCGAAGGCGGTTGCCCGGCCGATCGTGCGCCCGCCGCCACTGGCTATCGCGGCAATGCCCGGGCGCGCAGCGGGCTGGGGCTGGTGCCGCGCCGTCTGCCGGGGTCGGGTGAAATCTGGCGCGGTCGGCTCGCGCCGGAAGAGCTCGCGGCGCGGATCGCCGGGATCCACCGGGCCTATCACACCGCGCTTGACCAACAGCTTGCCCGAATCCGGGATGAATGGGGCGCAGCGCTGCTGATCGACCTCCATTCGATGCCGCCGCTGCGCCCGGCAGAGGGGGAGGGTAGTGCACCGGTGATTGTGTTGGGCGACCGCTTTGGGGCATCGTGCCACCATGGCTTGATCAGCCGGGCGCTCAGCCATCTTGAATCGCGCCGGGTGCTGGCAGCGCAGAACCGGCCTTATTCAGGCGGCTATGTGCTTGATCGCCACGGCGCACCGCACGGCGGGGTGCATGCACTGCAAATTGAGGTCTGCCGCGCGACCTATCTCGACCGACGCCTGGCAGAGCCTGGCGCGGGTCTGCCGGGGATTGCCGCCATGCTGGCGGGGCTGGTGCGCGAGCTGGGGGCTGAGGCTGCGATGCTTGGCGGCGGTGAAGGCTTGTTGCACGCGGCTGAGTAGCCGCTCCGGAATCAGAAACGGGCAGGTGGCGCATTGCCAACCTGCCCGCATCATTTGTCAGAACCGGGGCCGCGCCCCGGCGCAAATCAGTTGAGCGTCGCCGCAGCCTCTGCCGGCACAGGCACCTTGCCCTGCGCCAGCTGCCGTTCAAAAATCGTGCGCATCAGGTTGAGCGAGAACAGGTGCGCATAGATCAGCATCAGCATGCCGTTCTTCGACAGGACTTCCAGCGTTGCTGCCGGCAGTTCGCGCATCTTGTTTTCGTCCACCATCCGGAACCCGCGGTAAACGAAGGGTTTGTCAGGCATGTCAGCGCGGGTAATCGCGATTTCGCCGTCCATCAGGATGTCTAGCTTGATCAGCTCATCCATGAACTGCTTAGTCCGCAGCCCGGCTTCTTCGAAGCGGCGGCAGAATTCAAGCACGCCCGCAGTATATTCGGTTGGCTGACCGGCTGCATCGAACAGCGCCTGACCATCATCACGCTTGCCAATGATACCGATGCTCGGATCAAAGCACAGCGACATATCGTCGTTGCCCTGCTGCAATTTGGCAAGGATGAAGGGATAGCGGCGCGCATAGGCGGGAAGATAGATCGCTTCGTTGATCTTCATATCATCGCCGACGAAGGTGTTGACCCCTTCGTTAAGGCCGAACAGCGCGATCGGCAGCGGGTTGGCGCCGGCGGTGAATACGATCGGGAAATGCCGCTGGGCATCGACGAATTCGTCCGATGTCACCGGGATCGCATGGGTCGCAGCAATATAGGCTGCGCTTTCCAGCATTCCGGCCTTCCAGTCGGCATGGTCCTTGCTGTTAAGCGGCAGCAGGTCTTTATAGAACAGCGGAAGTTGCGGTTGCGGCGCGCTGGCCATGGCGTCATCTCCGGAAAAAATCGGTGGTGAAAGATCCCCCCGGCAGGGGGCTCCCCGCCGAAAGCGCGCCCCTTAAGCCTTTGCTGCGCGCCGCGCAAGCCGAGAGGGTCAGCGTTGCGGCGGGATGCGGAGAAGTTTCCCCGGATTGAGCAGATTGTCAGGATCAAGCGCGGCCTTGATCTGCTGCATCAATGCCAAGGCCACCGGATCGTGCAGGCGGGCAAGGTCATCCACCTTCATCTGCCCGATCCCGTGTTCAGCGCTGATCGATCCGCCCCATTGGGTGACCAGATCATAGACCCGCGCTGACACCGCCTTGCCCTCGGCCTCCTCCCACACACCGCGCGTTGATCCCGGCGGTGCGAGGATGTGGAAATGGACGTTGCCATCGCCAAGATGGCCGAAAGCAACCGCGCAGGTGCCGGGAAATTCGGCTTCTACGACGGGCGATGCCGCAAGGATAAATTCGGGCATGGCTTCAACCGGCACCGAGATATCGTGCTGCATTGCCGGGCCGATCGCCCGTTCGGCAGCCGAGATTCCGTCGCGCAAAGCCCAGAAATTGTCGGCCTGACGATCATTGGCGGCAATCACGGCGTCGGCAATCAAGCCTTGTTCCAGCGCATGTGCCAGTCCGGCTTCCATCGCCTCACGCAAGCTGGCGCTATCGCTGACCGCAGAGACACATTCGATCAGCGCGTTCCACGGATGACGCGCGGCCAGCGGCGCGCGGGCGGTCGGTTGATGGGCGAGTACGCTATCCAGGCAATGGGCCGGGACCACTTCGAACCCTTCAAGCGCATCGCCCAATGCGCGTTCCATCTGGCGCAGCAGCGTTCGCGCCTCGACGATCCCGCCTAGCCCGACCCACGCTGTCGCACGCCCAATCGGCGCAGGTAGCAGTCGCAGCGTGGCTGCCGAGATAATCCCCAGCGTGCCTTCGGACCCGATCAGTAACTGTTTGAGATCAAACCCCCGGTTATCCTTCTTAAGCGGTGTGAGCGTATCGAGCACGTCGCCGTTCGCAAGCACAGCTTCCAGCCCCAGCACCTGCGCACGCATGGTGCCATGGCGCAGCACCTGCGTGCCGCCGGCGTTGGTGGAAACCAGCCCGCCGATGGTTGCCGAACCTTTGCCCCCCAAGCTCAGCGGAAAACGCAGGCCGGCCGCCTCAGCGGCGTCGTGCAGATGTTGCAGAATCACGCCTGCTTCGCACAGGACCTGGCCAGCCTCGGGGTCGAGGTTGCGGATCATGTTCATCCGCCTGAGCGACAATATCACCGCAGTCCCGCTGTCGTCCGGGGTTGCGCCGCCCGCCATCCCGCTATTGCCGCCCTGCGGGACAATCGGCACGCGGTGCGCTGCGCACAGCTTTACCAATGCGGCGACTTCATGCGTCGCGGCAGGTGAGGCCAGCGCCAGCGCGCGTCCAGTGTATCGTCCGCGCCAATCGGTCAGCCAGGCGTCCATCGCCTCGGGATCGGTCGTGATCCCGCGCGGCCCAAGCAATTGCGCAGCTTCGTCCAAAAAGGCAGCAAACGGCGCGGCCAACGTCCGGTCGGGGGTAGATCGGGTCTCTGTCATTGTGGCCCACATGCCACAGGTCGGCGCGAATGTGCCACCTGTTTTGCAGCGGCGGTGCAGCCAGTTAAGGCACGGTTCAATCGCGACTGCTAAGCCGAGGTGTGTTTTTGATATGCCAACCTGCCCTTAGCGCTTTCGCACCGGCCTTTCAGGGAGAGTGCTCTTCGCCCCATGCGTAGTCTGTTCGCCTTGGCAGCGTTGCTGACGCTGGGCGTGCCCATGATGGCGGTTGCCGATGCGTCCGCACAATCGGGCCGTCCGGCCACTTCGCCTGCGTTCAATCCGGCTGCAGCACCGCAGTGCGATTCCGCCGGATTGAACGCAGACGCCGTGGCTGTACCGGTTGGAATTAACCCATTGTCCGCTTTTCGCAGCACCGCCACGGCACGGCAGGTACGGATTGAACAGCGGGTGGTGGTGCGGATTGCCCCGCGCGTGCCATCGGCGCGTCAGAATCCGACCGCCGATTTGCCGCAGCGCGAACTGTCCACCCGCTTTGAAGAACGTGGCAAGGAAAAATGCGTCGCCTTGCAAGGCATCGCCGGTGTCCAGACCGGCAGCGGCAATCGTTTGGTGCTGTTCCTGCATGATCGCCGGATGATCTCGGTCAATCTTGAAAAATCATGCCGCGCCCGCGACTTCTACTCGGGCTTTTATGTCGAAAAGAGCAAGGACGGGCGCCTGTGTGTTGACCGTGACCGCCTGCAATCGCGCACCGGGGTGAGTTGCGAGGTGGAAACCATGCGCCAGCTGGTCGAAGCGAGCGACTGAAGAAATCTGGCGCAAGCGCGCGATTTCTTGACTTTTGCCCGCACTTGGGGGAAAGGCGCGCGGGTCCGATGCCGCGCCGACCGCGTGTGACCGGGCCAGCAATCCCGGCAGCAACCCTGCCCGCTATTTTCGGACACACCGCAGCGCATGACATTCGCCGATCTCGGCCTTTCGCCCGAATTGCTCAAAGCCGTCGAAGACGCGGGCTATACCACGCCGACCGCGATTCAGGCGCAGGCTATCCCAACCATATTGATGATGCGCGATCTGATCGGCATTGCCCAGACCGGCACCGGCAAAACCGCCAGCTTTGTGCTGCCAATGATCGACGTGATGGCGTCGGGCCGCAGACGCGCGCTGATGCCGCGTTCGCTGATCCTTGAACCGACCCGCGAACTCGCCGCGCAGGTGGCCGAGAATTTCGAGAAATATGGCAAGAATCATGATCTGAAAATGGCGCTGCTGATCGGCGGCGTGCAGATGGGCGATCAGTTGAAGGCCCTGTCGGACGGGGTCGATGTGCTGATCGCCACACCGGGCCGGTTGATGGACCTGTTTGAACGCGGCAAGATCATGCTCAACGGCTGCGAATTGCTGGTGATCGATGAGGCGGACCGGATGCTCGACATGGGCTTCATCCCCGATATCGAATTCATCTGTTCCAAGCTGCCCGAAACGCGCCAGACGATGCTGTTTTCGGCCACCATGCCGCCGCCGATTGAAAAGCTGTCAAAGAAATTCCTGACCAATCCCAAGCGGATCGAAGTCAGCCGCGCGGCATCGACCAATGCCGATATCACCGCCTTCAAGGTGCCGGTGAAATCGCGCGCAAAGAAAGACACGCTGCGCTGGTTTTTGGAAAATGATCTGGTTGAAACCGCGATCATCTTTGCCAACCGCAAAACCACGGTGCGCGAATTGAACCAGAGCCTGACGCGCTTTGGCTTCCGGTCGTCGGAAATTCACGGCGACATGGATCAGGGCAGCCGGATCAAGGAACTGGACCGGTTCAAGGCGGGCGAAGTCAATATCCTTGTCGCATCAGATGTTGCCGCGCGCGGGCTGGACATCAAAGGCGTAAGCCACGTGTTCAACTATGACACCCCGTGGCACCCGGATGATTACGTCCACCGCATCGGCCGCACCGGCCGCGCCGGGGCCAAAGGCCGGGCCTTCACCTTCGTGTCGGAAGAAGACGCCGAAGCGATCAGTAACGTTGAGAAGCTGACCGGCAGCGCAATCAAAGTGTTCGGCAAGGACGATGTCCGGGTTGATCTCAGCGCCGCGCTGGCCAAGGCTGAGACCGAGGTCGCCAAAGCTGATGCGCCCGCCGAAGAAGCGCGCGAAGAACGCGAGCCGCGCAAAGCCCGCCGCGCCCGGCCAGAACGCGCTCCCCGCGAAGACCGCGCGCCGCGTGAAGAAAACGCCGAGCCAGCAGAACGCCCTGCCAAGCCCCCCCGCGAACGTGCTGAGCGGGCCGAACGCCCACAACGCACCGAGCGCGTCGCCGAAACCGCCGATCGCAAACCCCGTGCGCGCCGTAACAACGAAGACGACACGCCGGTACCAGCAGGCGAATGGAACGGCCCGCGTCCGGGCTTTCTTGATGTTGGGTTTGGCTGATTACAGTTTGCCCCGGCAACGCCGGGCCACGACCTATCGCTGAGCCTTTGTCTCCGGATCGGACATGAAGGCTGCGATTGCCGCGACAACACCATCCGCCAACTTGAGATCGGGGTTGCCATAGGTCGCCAGATTGGCGGCACGGCCTTCGCCCTCGACCCGCTTCATCACATGGCTGACTGCGGGCAAGATCACCATCCTGCTGCCCGGCTTGGCGGTATGGAGCCGTTGGGAAAAATAATTGTGGCGAGGTAGAGCCGTTGTAT
>JANQTR010000067.1:16064-20902 GCA_030731635.1 Erythrobacter sp.
CTGATCAGGAAGTCCTGCACCGGCGGGTTGAACAGTGGCACAAGTGCCGGATGCATCCCAGTCACGTCGACACGCTCGCCCGCCGACAATTTGTCGATCGCGGCATTGGCCTCGGCAAGCAGGAAGCCATTGGCGGGGTTGGCCGCGAGCTGATCCTTGATGACCTGCCCGAGCGGCCTGCCCGCAGCGGCGACCAGCACCAGACCGCACAGGTTCGGCATGGACTGCGCGGCCTGCAACGCCACCAGCCCGCCTTCGCTATGCCCAATCAGCCAGACGCAGTCCGCCCCCGTCCGCGTGCGTGCCGCTTCGGCCCACAGGCGCGTGTCATCCGCGTAATCCTGCAAGCTGACCTTGTTGGCGTCGGCGATGGCGGCGGCGCTTCCAAACATGCCGCGCTTGTCGATGCGCAGAGTAGCAACGCCATTGTCAGTCAGGGCCTCGGCCATCAGGCGATAGGTTGATGCGCGGACGCCGAGCGGGTTGTTCCCGTCGCGGTCGGTCGGCCCCGAGCCGGGAATGATGACGGCAGTCGGCGGGCGCTGAACCTCGGCGGGGACGAGCAAGGTGCCTTTCAGCGCGCCTTGCGGTCCTGCAACCTCGATTTCCTCGGCAACGGTCATGGCGGGCATCATCAACATTCCCAAAGCGAGCAGGAACTTGTGCATGGCGACTCTCCCTCGTCGTGTCCGGCCCGGCTGGCTTACCCCACCACCGTCACAAAACTATCCAGCACCCGCTTCTCACCCGCATCCTCGAACAGGATGGTGAGCTTGTTGCCTTCCTGATCGATCACGCAGCCGGTGCCGAATTTGTCGTGCACCACCATTGCGCCAATGGCGATGTCGCTGCGGGCGGGGGCGGCGAAGCTGGCTGCTGACCGCGTGTTCTCGCGCAGGCGCACGGACTTGGTTTCATAGCCTGATGTGAGCGCTCTTTGCCAGCCGGGGCCGCGGGTCTGGGCTTTGTCGGGATGATCGCGCGCCACATGCGCAAACGGGTCTTCCTGCTCGCTCCAGTTTGCGCGCCACAGGCTCGCCCCGCCGGTCAGGGTGGTTTCCTGATCGATATGTTCGTCCGGCAGGTCTTCGATAAAGCGGCTGGGAATGCTGCTCACCCATTGGCCATAGATGCGGCGGTTGGCGGCGTGGAGGATGGTGCAATGCCGCCGCGCGCGGGTAATCGCGACATAGGCGAGGCGGCGTTCCTCTTCGAGGCTGGCGAGCCCGCCTTCGTCAATCGCGCGTTGTGAGGGGAACACGCCTTCTTCCCAGCCGACGCAGAACACATTGTCGAATTCCAGCCCCTTGGCGGCGTGGATCGTCATGATCGTCACGGTTTCGGCAGCATCTGCGCGTTCATTATCCATCACCAGGCTGACATGTTCGAGAAAGTCGCCGAGGCTCTCGTAATCCTCCATCGCGCGGGCGAGCTCGGACAGGTTTTCGGCCCGGCCCGCGCTTTCCGCCGTGCGATCAGCGGCGAGCATGGCGTTATAGCCGCACTCCTCCAGCACCAGTCGCAGCAGATCAGCCGGGGTTACCGTTTCCGCCATTTCACGCCAGTGCAGGAACTGCCGCATCAGCCCGCCGATTGTTATGCTCGCACGTTTGGGCAATTCGTCGCTGTCGGCCAGTTGCAATGCGGCTGCGGCCAGCGGCAGGCCGGTGCGTCGCGCGTGGCTGTGCATCGCCTCCAGCGCCTTTGCACCCAATCCGCGTTTGGGTTGATTGTGGATGCGTTCGAACGCCAGATCGTCCTGCGGCTGAGCAATCAGGCGCAAATAGGCGAGCGCATCGCGAATTTCGGCGCGTTCGTAAAAGCGAAAACCCCCGATGATCCGGTAATTCACCCCGATCTGGATAAAGCGGTCTTCAAATTCGCGGGTCTGATATTGCGCGCGCACCAGAATGGCGACGGCGCTGAGCGACGCGCCTTCGCGTTCAAGCCGCTCAATCGCTTCGCCCACCCGGCGCGCTTCTTCGGGCGCGTCCCACACGCCGATCACCTTGACCTTGTCGCCGCCGTTCACCTCGGTCCACAAGGTCTTGTCGTGGCGGTGGCTGTTCGCGCTGATCAGGCCGGTGGCCGCGCCCAGAATATGCGGGGTGGAGCGGTAATTCTGTTCGAGCCGGATCACCGCTGCGCCAGGAAAATCTTTCTCAAACCGCAGGATATTGGCGACTTCTGCCCCGCGCCATGAATAGATCGACTGATCATCATCGCCGACCACGCAGATATTCTTGTGTTCCTGCGCCAGCAGCCGCAGCCACAGATACTGCACCGCGTTGGTGTCCTGATATTCGTCGACCATGATATAGCGGAACCGGCGCTGATAATCGGCGAGGATATCGTGGTGGCTGCGCAGGATGTTCAGCATGTGAAGCATCAGATCGCCGAAATCGCAGGCGTTCAGCGCCTTCAGCCGCGCCTGATAGGCTGCATACAGCGCCGCGCCCTGACCATTGGCATATGCCTCGTTCTCGGCTGCATCGAGGTCCGCCGGGTTGAGCCCGCGGTTTTTCCAGCGATCAATCAGCCCGGCAAGCTGGCGCGCCGGCCAGCGTTTCTCGTCCAGATCTGCCCCGGCGATGATCTGTTTCAGCAGCCGGATCTGATCATCGGTGTCGATGATCGTGTAATTGCTTTGCAGGCCCACCAATTCGGCATGGCGGCGCAGCATCTTGGCGCAAATCGAATGGAAGGTGCCGAGCCAAGGGATGCCTTCCGAATTCGGCCCAAGATGGTGTGCCACCCGCTCACGCATTTCGCGCGCGGCCTTGTTGGTAAAGGTGACGCACAGGATCTGCGATGGATAAGCGCGCCGGGTCGCCACCAGATGCGCCAGCCGTGCAGTGAGCGCGGCGGTCTTGCCCGTGCCAGCACCCGCCAGCATCAGCACCGGGCCTTCGGTGGTCAGCACCGCCTCGCGCTGCGGCAGGTTCAACCGTTCAGCATAGGGCGGCAAGCCGGTGTCTCCAGCGGCGTGGGCGAGCGGATAAAGGGCGGCGAGGTCGGTCATGTTGCCGTGAACAGCTAGAGAACATCGACGTTGACCGCAAGCCGCGTGTCGGGCAATCCTGTCCACATTGATAGCATGAGGGATGGGGCGATGCTGACCGGGGGATGCCATTGCGGCGCGGTTCGATACGAAGCGGCGGCGCTGCCTTCGCGCCACTCGCTGTGCCATTGCAGCGATTGCCGCCGGGCAGCAGGCGCACCGCTGGTGGGTTGGGCGATATTTGCCGAACAGGATGTGCGGATCAACGGGGAGCCAGCGGTCTACGTATCATCGCAGGATGGCCGCCGCCATTTCTGCCCCGCTTGCGGAACAGGGCTGTTTTACACCAACGCAGCGATTTTCCCCGGAATGATCGATGTCCAGACAGCCACGCTGGACAATCCTGATCTGGCCCCACCGACCGAACAGATCCAACTGGCAGATCGGATTGGCTGGATGGAACACGCGCACAGCTTGCCAGGGTTTGATCGTTACCCACTGGAATAGCGGCCCAACCGCTCGCCGCTTTTACGCCACGATTGCCGCTCGATCGTGGCGCGGGCGGGCTATCCGGCATGACGGTTGCATTGCCTTGTGCGCCTGATCGGCCATAATCGCTGGGTCTGGTCTGTAGGGGATGCACAGCCAGACATACACTCGCGTTCGTGCATGCTTGGGATTAACTCTTCAGGAGAAACCCATGCATAAGTCTCTGAATATCAGTGCCCTGGTCGGGGTCGCAGCCGCCTTTGCCCTTACCCCTGCGGTGACCGCCGCGCAGGATAATACAGAGCCGGAAGCGGCTGAAACCACCGCAGCCATGACACCCGAACAGGAGGCTATGATGCAAGCCTGGCCAGCCGATCAGCAGGCCGCTTTCAAACTGTGGCCGGCTGAAACCCAGGAATACTACTGGTCGCTGAGCGCGGCGCGGCAGAAAATGTTCTGGGCCTTGTCCGACAGCGACAAGGTGGCCCTGAGCACCATGGCCGAACCGCAGCGCGAATCGACCTGGGCGCAGATCGAATCGCGGCTGATGTCGCCGCAGGCTTAGGCCGGTTCTTCGGGCGGCGCCGGGTCGGTGGAAGGCGCAGCCAGCCGAAACAGGCTGAGCTTGCTTTTGCCGACCCGGCGTTGGGCTTCGATTGAAAGCCCCTTGATTGCCGGGTCTTCGTTAAAGGCCGTTTCCAGGCTGACCCATGTTCCGGCCCCGATCCAGCCGAGCCGCAGCAGCCGGTCAAGCGCCACCTCGCCCGCGCCCGAATGGTAGGGCGGATCGACCAGAATGAGGTCGAGCGGCTGAGTGGCGGCGCGCAACTGCGTTGCCGATCCGGTTTCGACCCGCGCTGAATCGCGCGCGCCCATCGCGGTGATATTGGCGCGGATCGCGTCCACAGCGGCGCGGTCCTGTTCAACAAACAGGCAAGTCGCCGCGCCGCGCGACAAAGCTTCGAGGCCGAGCGCGCCGGATCCGGCAAACAGATCAGCCACGGCAAGCCCTTCGAAATCGCCAAGGCGGCTGGTCAGCATCGAAAACAGCGTTTCGCGCATCCGGTCGGCGGTGGGTCGGGTGGCATCACCCTTTGGTGCGACAAGTTAGCGTCCGCGCCATTGCCCTGAAATGATTCTCATTTGCGCGGCGCCCTTGGCGGGGTGTTGCCGCGTGTTGGCGCCGGGCGCTTGCGCGACCGGGATCCGGGGCGCGGTGTGTTTGGCCCATCCCGACCTTTGCGCGGTGCATTGGTCAGGGTTTCGGCGCCTTTGCGCGGTGCAGGCGAACCAGTTGGAGCTTTGCGATCTTTGCTTGCGGGCGCATCAGAGGCTTTGCGCGGTGAAG
>JANQTR010000068.1 GCA_030731635.1 Erythrobacter sp.
ACCCCGGAATGGTGCCGAGGTCGACCCAATCCTGCTTGCTTTTCGTGTAGCAGTGGAACGCGGGGTTGAGTGTGCTGGTATCATCCAGCGTACCAGCCTTGATGAACATCATCCCCGGCGGGCTATCGACCCGGGTGAACACGGGCGATCCGCAAGTACCGCAAAACTGCCGCCGCACGGTCGCGCCGCTATCGCCGGTGTCATTATAGGTGGTCACTTCGCCTTCATAAGCGACCGCGGTTTCAGGCACGCCGATGATCACCGATAGCGCGCTGCCCGCCTGCCGCTGGCAGTTCTTGCAATGGCAGGTGACACACATCAGCGGGTCGCCTTCGAAGCTGTAACGCACCTTCCCGCACAGGCAGCCTCCGGTGGTGGTCATGATCTCTCCCCTTTGTTGTCAGCCCGCACTTACGGCGCAGCATCGCCGGTAAACGGCTGACGATCCGTATAGCCGCACCCGCGCAAGGTTTCCTCACCCAAAGCGATAGTGGCGACATAGGGAAAGGTGCGGTCGCTCATCCCGTCGCTGCACTGGCCCGGCGTCAGGGTGATGGTGACCGCAGTGCCATCCCAATCCCCCGAAAACCCCAGCCCATTGTTCCCCGCAAAGCGCACGACGGGGAAATCCCAGCCTTCGGGGTGTTGCGGATTGGCGTAGTTGGCCATTCCGTTTTCGATCGTGAAGCCCCAGAACGGTTCGGTGCCGGTGAGCGTGATCACTTCATCAGCGGCGACCGCCGAAAAAGCCTCGCCCTCGGGATCAATGGCGTCGGTCGCCGGGGTACAGGCAGCTGGCAGCAGGGCGGCCAGCGCAAGACACAGGTAACGGGTGCGAAAACATGGGCGCATGGCAATCATCCTCTGGCCTGCAAGGTTACACCGCGCGCCGCCCCAAAGCAAAGGGCGGGCCTTCGCTTTCGCAAAGGCCCGCCCCTGTATTTGTGTCAGTAATGCTTGCGCTTACTTGGGCATCAGCACCGTATCGATCACGTGGATCATGCCGTTCGATGCCGCGACGTCGGTCGCAGTGACCTTGGCCGTGCCGCCGGCCGCATCGGTCAGCACCACGCCGCCATCGACGATCTTGGCATTCAACGTGCCGCCGCCGACTGTGGTGATGGTGTAGCCCGCATCGCCCGCTTCCGCGATCGCTGCTGTCAGGGTGGCGGCGTCAACCGCGCCTGCAACCACATGATAGGTCAGGATCGCCTTCAGCGTGTCCTTGTCATCAGTGGTCAGCTTTTCCACCGTGCCAGCGGGCAGCTTGGCAAAGGCATCATTGGTCGGCGCGAACACCGTGAACGGACCGGCCCCCGAAAGGGTTTCGCCAAGATCGGCAGCAGTCACCGCAGTCACCAGGGTCGAGAACGCTTCATTGCCCTGCGCAACTTCGACAATGGTGCCGGCTGCGGTCGCGTCTTCAGCAACGGCGGTTTCGTCAGCTGCGGTGTCTTCTGCGGGCGTTTCGCTGGCACAGGCAACCAAAGCCAGCGCAGCCACCGAAGCGAGGGTGAAGTGAATGATTTTCATGAAGATGATCCTTGGTTGCGCCCGAAGGCCGAGATTCGCCCCGGTGAAGCAGTGCACCAGTGACGTAGAAGCGCGCGCCCTGTTGGGCGGTGCCTGATAATGATACGAATGGTCGGCGGCATTGGATGTTCCACGCTTTCACAATCAGCACGGCTTGGCCGGAACCTTGCACAGCCCGCCGGGTTCACCCTCCCATGACCTCAGCCATCACCCCTGCCCCGACCCGTGCCGCCGCGCTTGCGCGCTTGGCCGAATTTCTGCCCGCAGCGGGACGCCGTTATGCCGAGACCCGCAATCAGGATGACGGGCCGCATCAGCACGGCGCCTACGGCAATGTCAGCCAGCTATCGCCGTGGCTGCACGCAGGCGTGATCGGTGAGGCTGACGTGATCGAAGCCGTGCTTGGCGCGCACGGCCCGCGCGCGGCGGAAAAGTTCATCGCGGAGGTTTTCTGGCGGATCTATTTCAAAGGCTACCTCGAACAGCGCCCCGCCATCTGGGTCGATTACTGTAAGGGGCGCGATGGCGCATTTGCCGCGGTGGAGCGCAATGCCGGCATCCGCACCGCCTATGGCGAAGCCACCGAAGGCCGCACTGGCATTGAAGCGTTTGATGTATGGGCGCGCGAGCTGGTGGCAACCGGCTACCTCCACAACCATGCGCGGATGTGGTTTGCCAGCATCTGGATTTTCACGCTGAAACTGGATTGGCGTCTGGGCGCAGACTTCTTCCTCAGGCACCTGATGGATGGCGATGCGGCGTCGAACACGCTGTCGTGGCGCTGGGTCGCGGGGCTGCATACCAAGGGGAAACATTACATGGCGCGGGCTGATAATATCGCCCGCTACACTGCCGGACGGCCCGACGGTGCGCTCGCAGCCGATGGGCTTGCCGACCACGCCGAACCGCTGGAGGAAGCACAGGATTGTGCGCGCCAGCGGCTTGATCTGCCCGCACCGGTTGCGTCTGCCGATCTGGTTCAACCCTTCGCGCTGCTGCTGCATGACGAAGCTGCGCACCATGCCCCGCTCGGCCCCCTGCCCGCTGCACCCGCGCTGGTGATCGGCGCCGCTCGCCCTGCTGAACGCTCTTCGGCAAAGGTCGGCACGCTGGCACACGGATTTGCCCAAGGCACCGTTGCGGGCGGAATGGCCGAAGCCGCCGCCGCCTATCACTGCCCTGCCGTGGAATGGCGCAGCGGCGAACCGCTCGCCCCGCTGCTCGCCGCCGCCGGGGTGGAGCATATTGTGCTGCCCTACCTCCCCGCCGGATGGACCCGCGATGCGTTATGGCCCGACCTCGCCCCGCTCACCGCGCAAGGCCGGGTGGTGACCATCCGGGGCGATCTTGACCGCGCCACCTGGCCCCATGCCAAGGCCGGGTTCTTTGGCGTTGCCAAGGCGATAGACGGCATTCTGGGCGAATGCGGGATCACCGGAGCGGGGTAGCCCCTTCAACCCGGCATTAACCTTGCGCGGCTAGACCAGTGCCTCATTATTCGCTTGAGGGCTCGCGCCATGCTCTACCCCAACCGGCTCCAGGCCGTGCTGCTGTTTGACCGTCGCCTACGCGATCTGGAAACCATCGTGCGCGATTTCACCCGGATCGAAGGGATGAAATCCGGCGCAAGCTTCAACATGCCCGAAACCAATCCCGATCGCTTCTATCGCCTGTTCAACGGCGCAGAAGAGCTGATGCTGACCTTCGAATATATAGACGGTCCGGCCAATAGTGACGCATTCCGCGCGGCGCTGGCATCACCGTTCACCGGGCTGGCAACGCCCGACATCCGCGCGCGCATCGCCCGCACGCAAAGCCATATTCTGGTCGAAGCCTCGCACGGGGTGATGGCCGGGGTCGAGAATGATCCGAAGATCGCCGAAATGTTCGCGCAGCTCGGCATGCCCAAACCGGGCGCATCGCAGGCGCAGTTCCAGCGGCGGCTTTCGGTGTTGGCACTGATGACCCGGGTTGCTGCCGAACAGGCGGTTCCGCTGGCGGTGCACTGGACCCAATCGGATCTGCTGATCGGCGGCGAACAATGCGATGCCTTTGCCGCGATGGAGCCGCCCAGCCCGCTCCACATCCATCCGTTCCTCTACGGTCCGCAGGCTGCTCCGGGTGACAAGTCGCTGGTCGGCATTCGCACTTTTGGCGCGCGCCATTGGCTGGGACGCGAAATCCTGATCAAGCCCAGCGTCCTGCCGTGGACCGCCAATTACGAAACGATCCTCACCTTCCTGCGGGTGGCGACAATGGCCAATGGCTATGTCATCCCCGATGGCGATACATTCGGGCCGGAGGATCGCAGCCAGTCCTTCCGGGTGCTGCATCACGATGCTGGCGCCGATATCGGCTATGCTGGCGTTGAGCCGGCTGACATGCCGATGTACGAACTCGTGCCGGTCAAACACGTCGCCCACAGCTATATCGCGCCCGATCATGTGCCGGACGAAAATGTGTTTGATGACCGCGCTTTTCCAGCGCAGATCATGCCGGATGATCAGGATGCCAAGATGGCCGCGGCCAATGAATGGGCCGAAAAACGCAAGCTTGCCGAAGGGGTTGGCGGAAAATTTGAAGTGCGCGCCGTCAGTGACGCTGGCGAGAGTCCGCCTCCGCCTATGCCGCCCCCTACCCGCATCATCGCGCCGACCGCGTCGCAGCCGGGCATGCCGAACCTGTCAGGGCGCGGCTTGCGTGCTCAGGTATTTGGTCGCAAGGGCACGTAAGGCACCCGCCAACAGTCAGTTCGTGCTGTCAGCCTCGACCAGACTTTCCGCTGCGCGCTTTTCAGCCCGCACGGTGTCTGCCTTGACCCGCTCTTCAGCGGTCTTGCGCGCCTGTTCGGCCAGACCGCGCCAGGTCTTTTCCGACCGCAGCTCCCGGTCACGCACGTTATCGAGCGTCGCAAGGTCGGCGAGCGCCGCTGCCTCATCTGCCCGTTCGTTATAAAATTCAAAGGTCTGCGCCATCGAAGTGTCCTGCCGTTAGAGGGAGAGGGATGGGCGGGATTGTGCCATATCGTGGCGACAGCCGGGAACGGATCATCCGCCCCCGGCCATCAGTATCAATGTCAGTCAGCAGCCGACAGGTTCACGGCGCTTTCCTTGCCGTTACGACCCTGTTCGAGATCGTAGTTGAGGCGTTGATCCTTATCGAGGCTGTGCATGCCCGCTGCCTGCACGGCAGTGATGTGGACGAAGCTGTCCGACGAACCATCGTCAGGCTGAATGAAGCCGTAGCCCTTGTCGGTGTTGAAGAACTTTACGGTTCCGGTCTTGCTCATGGGGTGTTCCTTTCAAGAACAATCAATTGCCCGCCCACGAAATGCGGGCGAGATAGTGCGTCGTATCGTCCGATGAAAGGAAGTCGTCGTCTGGTTAACGCCGGGGCCGGTGGGGAACCGTTTGACGGGCCCGGTGGCAAGCGGCGGAGCGCAAATTTCGAAGTCCGTCGCAAATTTCGACGTCAGCGGGAGCCATGTAGCACGCTTTACCCCAATCGCCTAATCAGCGGCAGGCTGGCGGGAGTCTGGCGCGACCAAGAGGGGGTCTAGCGGGGGTCTGGCGCGACCTGGGCGGGGTCAGAACACGGCTGGCAGGGGTCTAAACCGGGACTGAATCGCGGTGTTTCACAGGTATGGCGTTGATTTTGCACCGAACCCAATGTTTCACGCGCCAACGCCAAGAAAAAACGCGCGCAGCGGGGCCTTTGCGGGCGAGATTGGCGCGGGATCGGGGCGTAGGAAAGTGCTAGAGCCCGGCGCCATGTCACCCATCACCATCCTGATCGACGCCGACGCCTGCCCGGTCAAGGACGAGATCTACCGCGTCGCCGACCGCTTCCGCGCCGAAGTCCGCGTGGTCAGCAACGCACCTTTTCGCATTCCCGACAGCCCGCGCGTGAAGCGCGTGGTGGTGTCAGAC
>JANQTR010000069.1 GCA_030731635.1 Erythrobacter sp.
GCCTTGCGGCCCGCCCTTCGGCGGGCCGAGGCGTTCTTTTATGGTTTGGATTACATCACCCCAGCCGCTACAAGCGCCGCGACCACCGCTAGCCCAAGCTGCACCAGCATCGTCGTCAGCGTGCCGATCATGCGCCCGACCTTCAGGCTGCCGCCGTCCATGCCGAAACCATGCGCCACGCGGCCAAGGAAATAGGCCGCGGCCACATAAGCCAGCCACCAGCTGCCATTGCCCGCCAATTCAATCGCGCCAAGCAGCACCAGCACAAAAGCGGTGTTTTCGACATAGTTGAGCTGCGCCCGCATCCGGCGTTGCAGCGGCTCACTGCCTCCGTCACCCACACTGATCCCCAGCTTCGTGCGCAGCGCGCCGATGCGGATCGACAGCCAGATATTGAGCACGGCAGCAGCGGCCGCCGCAGCGAGCGTCACAGGAAGCACAGTCATGGTAAAATCCCCTCGAAAATGTTGCGCCTGTGCTAGGGCCACGGGGAGCGGGTTGCAACGCGCGAATTTTCGGGTATAGCGCCCGCCTTCCCGCCAGTGCTGGCCAAGGAATGCACGCACCGGCAACGGCTTGTGCGCGCGCTTTCCTTGCCGTAGGGGCGACCTTCGAGAATCACGCCGTCGATAACCGCAGGGCCGGTGGCGCACACAGACGCATTTAGTTGAGGAAATGGTGCCACCATGGCTGTCCCCAAGAGAAAAGTATCCCCGCACCGTCGCGGGAACCGCCGTTCGCACGATTCGCTGAAGGTCGAAGCCTTCGGTGAATGCAGCAACTGCGGTGAGCTGAAGCGCCCGCACAACATCTGCGGCAGCTGCGGCCATTATAACGGACGTCAGGTTGTCGCTGTCGGCTGAACGCCGCGCTGACGCTTAAAATTGACCGGAGAATAGCACCATGACCCTGCCGCGTATCGCAGTCGACGCGATGGGCGGGGACGAAGGCGTGCGCGTCATGATCGAAGGCGCGGCGCTGGCCCGCCGCGATCATGACAGCTTCAATTTTCTGTTGGTCGGTGATGGCGCACGGATCGAAGCTGCGCTGGAACACCACCCCAATTTGCGGGCGGCGTCCGAAATCCTGCACTGCGATGATGTGGTGGGCGGTGATGAATTGCCCAGCAAGGCTATCCGCCGTGCCAAGACGACATCGATGGGGCTTGCCGTCAACGCGGTGAAGACCGGCGCTGCCGGGGCTGCGGTGAGCGCGGGCAACACCGGCGCGCTGATGGCGATGAGCAAGATCGCGCTGCGCACTATGCCGGGCATCGATCGTCCGGCACTCGCCGCGATCATGCCGACCTTGCAGGCGCATGATGTGGTAATGCTCGATCTGGGCGCCAACACCGAAGCTGACGCGCGCAATCTGGTGCAATATGCGGTGATGGGCGCGGCCTATTCGCGGATCGTCAACGGCTTTGAAAAGCCAGTGGTGCGCTTGCTCAATATCGGCACCGAAGAAATCAAGGGCACCGAACAACTGCGTGATGCCGCCGCAATGCTGACCGCTGCTTCGGCGCGCGAAGATGGCGGGTTGTCGCTGGTGTTCGATGGCTTTGTTGAAAGCGATAAAATCAACCGCGGCGAAACCCATGTGGTGGTCACCGATGGCTTTTCCGGCAACATCGCGCTCAAGGCAATCGAAGGGTCGGCGCGGTTCGTGACCGATCTGCTCCGACAGGCCTTTACCAGCTCGCTACGGTCCAAGATCGGATTTCTGGTCTCACGCCCGGCAACCGAACTGCTGAAGCATCACCTTGATCCGAATAATCACAACGGCGCAGTGTTCCTTGGGCTTAACGGCGTGGTGGTCAAAAGCCACGGCAGCGCCAATGCCAAGGGCGTGGCCCATGCCGTCGCGGTGACCGCGCGGCTGCTGGAAAACAAGCTGACCGAACGGATCGCGCATGATCTCGCCGCACTGGGCGAAGGTGCATTGAGCAAAAATGGACGCGGCGCCGCCGCAGCCAGGAATATTGAGGCACCGGAGTGAAGGGTTCCCGCATTCTGGGCACCGGATCAGCGTTGCCCCGTCGGATCGTGACCAACGCTGAGTTGGCCGAGCGAGTAGATACCTCGGATCAATGGATCGTTGAGCGTACCGGTATCCGTCAGCGGCATATTGCCGAAGCCGATGAAACCACAGCGACGCTTGCGATTGGTGCTGCCCGCGCTGCGCTGGCCGATGCGGGTGTGGATGCATCGACAATCGGGCTGATCGTGCTCGCCACGGCCACGCCTGACAATACCTTCCCAGCCACGGCCACGAAGGTGCAGGCCGCACTGGGCTGCAATGGCTGCGTCGCATTTGATGTCGCGGCAGTGTGTTCAGGCTTTCTCTATGCACTCAGCGTTGCCGATTCGCTGCTCAAGACCGGGATGGCCCGTCGTGCGCTGGTGATCGGGGCGGAAACTTTCAGCCGGATTCTCGATTGGGAAGATCGCACCACCTGCGTACTGTTTGGCGATGGAGCGGGGGCCGTGGTGCTCGAAGCATCATCGGATGACGCGGCTGGCCCGGACGCGCCCGGCATTCTTGCTGCGCGGCTGCATGCCGACGGGGCACACCATGATCTGTTGTATGTTGATGGTGGGCCGTCGACCACGCAAACTGTCGGCCATCTGCGTATGAGAGGCCCTGAGGTGTTCCGCCACGCGGTCACCAACCTTTCCAGCGTTCTGCGTGAAGTGCTTGAAGAAGCGAACGTTTCTGTCGATCAAATCGACTGGGTGGTGCCGCATCAGGCCAATGCCAGAATTCTGGATGCAACCGCGAAAAAGCTCGGCATTGCGCCTGAAAAGGTGATTGTCACGGTGGATCGGCACGCCAATACGTCGGCGGCGTCGGTGCCGCTGGCGCTTGATACGGCGCGGCGTGATGGGCGGATCAAGCCCGGTGATCTGATCATGCTCGAAGCGATGGGCGGTGGCTTTACCTGGGGAGCGAGCCTGATCCGGCTTTAGTCTCAGCCCGGTCGGGTGGTGCGAATTGTGCCAACCCCTAACACAATTGCTGAAAACTCAACATTGCAGCCAGCATCGCATTGCAAAACAGTAGAAAATTTGTAATATCACCGCTTTCCGACGGGTCGCGCCGCGAAGGAGAATACGCATGATGCGTTCGGTAGGCACATTGACTCGCGCAGATCTGGCAGAAACCATCAACCGCAAGATGGGTTTCAGTCGCGCGGAATCACTCGAAATGGTGGAAGCGGTCCTCGCCAAGATGAGCGACGCGCTCGCCAAGGGTGAAAACGTGAAGATTTCCGGGTTCGGCAGCTTTGTACTGCGCGACAAGAATGAACGGATCGGCCGCAATCCCAAGACCGGGATCGAAGTGCCAATCACCCCGCGCCGGGTGATGACCTTCCGCGCGAGCCAATTGCTCAAGGAACGGATTACCAAGGGGTAATTTGTCCCAAAAAGTGGTGAATTGGGGTGAGGTTTGATGACCGGGTTCGATGACGGCAAGGACGACGGCGCGCTGCGCACGATCGGTGAAGTCAGCGATGCGCTCGGCATCAAACCACACGTCTTGCGCTATTGGGAAGCACAATTTCCGCTGCTCGACCCGCTGAAACGCAGCGGCGGGCGGCGTTATTATCGGCCTGGTGATGTCGCGATGGTGGAAACCATTGATCGGCTGGTCAACCGTGAAGGCTACACCCTGAAAGGCGCCGAAGCGGTGCTGCGGGCGATGGGCAAATCCGATCTCGACCGCCGCGGCGTGGATCGTCGCTCGGGCGAGCGTAGGGCCGACGCGGCAGTGGGCGATGCCCCCGGCGTGCGCTTGATGGTGACCGAAGGGCCGGACATGGCCGAAACCATCGCAGGGCTGAAAGCGATCCGCGCCAAGCTGGCGGCCGCGCTGGCTCTGTAAGCTACTCCGCCGCCAGCAAAGCGGCCTCTCCCAGATCGACGCTGACGAGGCGCGAGACGCCTTTTTCCGCCATCGTTACTCCGAACAACCGGTGCATCCGGCTCATCGTTACCGCGTTGTGGGTGACGATCAGGTAGCGGGTGGCGGTGGTCTGCACCATTGAATCGAGCAGATCGCAGAACCGTTCGACGTTGGCGTCGTCCAGCGGCGCGTCCACTTCGTCGAGCACGCAGATTGGCGCGGGATTGGTCAGGAATAGCGCAAAAATCAGCGCCGTAGCGGTCAGCGCTTGTTCGCCGCCGGACAGCAGCGAGAGCGATTGCAGTCGCTTGCCCGGCGGCTGGGCGTAGATTTCCAGACCAGCCTCAAGCGGATCGTCGCTGTCGATCATCGCCAGATGGGCCTGTCCGCCTTCGAACAGGCGGGTGAACAGCACCCGGAAATGCCCGTCCACTTCCTCGAACGCCGCCCGCAGGCGTTCGCGTCCTTCGCGGTTGAGGCTGCCGATTGATCCGCGCAGCCGGGCGATGGCTTCGACCAATTCGGCCTGTTCACTGGCGCTGGTGCCATGTTCAGCTTCAATCCGGGCCAGTTCATCGGCGGCCACCAGATTGACTGGCCCGATCCGTTCGCGCGCGGCGGTGAGGCGTTCCAGTTCCGCCGATTCCTCGGTAGCAGGGGCCAGCGCGTCTTCGGCAAAGCCGAACCTGTCACCCAGCAACGGCGGCGGGCATTGAAACCGCTCGCCCGAAATGCGCGCCATTTCGGCGCGGCGCAGTTCTTCGTTTTCGGCGCGTGCGACCAGACTGGCGCGGGCTTCGCGTGCCTGCGCGAGGGTTTCTGTGCAACCGGACAACACCGCATCGGCAGCCCGCTGACGTTCCTCGGCCGCGCGCATCACTGTCTCTGCCGCGGCAAGATCGGCGGTCAGGCGCGCGCGAGCCTCCTCGCCTGCTTCGATTTCGGCGGTCAGCGCGGCAGGTTTGGCGGCGTGAACCGCGCGTTCCTCAGCGATTTCAGTGAGCCGACGGCTGGTTTCGGCCATGCGCCGCTCAGCATCGCTCGATCGCGCTTGCCACCCGGCATGATCGGCCTGCTGCGCCGCCAGCCGTTCGCGCGCAACAGCCAGCGCTTGATCCTGCGCGGCGAGGTCGGCCAGCGCGGCTTGAACGGCGGCACGGGCCGCGGCGTTCTTTGCCTGCGCAGCGTCAAGCGCAGCGCGCTCGGCATCGCGGGCCGGCAGGCCTTCGCGCACCTTGCGGGCGGCTTCGGCGTCAGCAGCAGCAGCGGCGATTTGCACATTGATCTCGCCCGCGCTGACCGCGAGTTCCGCGAGGCGCGCGGCCAGACGTTCCTTGGCGGCTTCGGCTTGATCAAGCCTGCGCAGTGCCTGCCGCTCAGCTTCAATTGCGCCGGCCAGCGCGCGTTCCTGCGCGACCAGTGCGGTCTGCAAGGCGGCCAATTCCTCGCGCACCGTCCTGTCTTCGGCCTCGGCAGCGGTGGCTGCATCGCGCAAGGGAGGGAGGGCTGC
>JANQTR010000070.1:0-457 GCA_030731635.1 Erythrobacter sp.
CGCAAGCTGCGCAACACCTTCCGCTACCTGCTCGGCGCGCTCGACGGGTTTGTCGGCGATATGTCCGACGGGGCTGCGTTGCCAGAGCTTGAGGTCTATGTCCTTGCGCTGCTGGCGGACCTCGACGGCAAGCTGAAGGCAGCGGCGGAAAGCTACGATTTCAACCTCTACACCCGGTTGCTGGTCGACTTCTGCAACGAAGACCTGTCGGCGTTCTACTTCGATATTCGCAAGGATTCGCTGTACTGCGACGGGCCGGAAAGCGTGACGCGCAACGCCTATCGCACCGTGCTCGACCTGCTGTTCCACGCGCTGGTGCGCTATGCCGCGCCGGTGCTGGTGTTCACGGCGGAAGAAGTGTGGATGTCGCGCTATCCCGAGGATGCTGAGGAGGACGCAGTCGCGACCGGGAACGATGCCAACAGCGGCACTGGTCAGGCGCAGGCCTGGCGTACGA
>JANQTR010000070.1:467-5353 GCA_030731635.1 Erythrobacter sp.
GCCGGTGCTGGTGTTCACCACAGAGGAAGTGTGGCTGACCCGCTATCCCGAGGATGGTGAGGAGGACGACAACGGCCAGCGCGGAAGCGTCCACCTGCTCGAATGGCCAAGCGTGCTGCCGGTACGGGCTGATGCCGCCAAGTGGGATGCGCTGCGCGCCCTGCGCGATTCGGTGAACGAAGCAATTGAGCCACTGCGCCGCGACAAGACCATCCGCTCCAGCCTCGAAGCCGAGGTGGTGGTGCCCGCCGCCGCCGTGCCCGAAGGCGTGTCGGACGAGGATCTTGCCGAGCTGTTCATCACTGCGACAGTCAAGCGCGGGCAGGGCGATGGGGTGATCGTGACCAAAACCGCCCACCACAAATGCGGCCGCTGCTGGCGGCTGCTGCCCGATGTCGTCGAAGACGGCGCACTATGCGGGCGCTGCGATGATGTCGTCAGCGCAATGGATGCGGCTGCATGAGCGGCCTGTTCACCCGCAACCGCATCATTGGTCTTGTGCTGGCGGCCTTCGTCGCGATCATCGATCAGGTGGTGAAATGGTATGTGATCGGCCCGCTCGCGCTGCGGCAGGTCTTGCATGTCGATCTGCTGCCGTTCTTCGATCTGACCTACACCGAAAACCGCGGCATATCCTTGGGGATGTTGCAGGCGACCAATATGGAAACCCGCTGGCTGCTGGTGGCGCTGACCGGCGTGATCGCGGTGGTGGTGCTGGTGTGGATGATGCGTGAGCGCAAGCTGGGCGACATCTTCGGCCTCGCGCTGATTCTTGGCGGGGCAGTCGGCAATATCCGTGACCGGTGGGAACTGGGCTATGTGATCGACTTTGCCGATCTGCATATTGGTGACTTCCGCCCCTTCCTGATCTTCAATGTCGCCGATGCCGCGATTACCATCGGCGTTGTCATTATCCTTGCTCGCAGCCTGTTGGTGCGCGACAAGGGCGAAACAGAACCAAGCGTGCCCGCCTCGGAGACCTCCGATGACGCGCCCCATGGAGAGCCTAAAGATGCGTAAGTTTGCACCTGTGATCCTGCTGGCCGGTGCCACGGCCATGCTGGCGGCCTGTGGCGGCGGCAACGGGCTTTTCAACCGTGAGCGGCCTGATGAATTCGCCGTTCAGCGGCAGGCCCCGCTGGTGGTGCCGCCCGATTTCACACTGACCCCGCCCGCCCCCGGTGCCCCGCGCCCAACTGAAGGCTCCGCATCCGAACAGGCGCTTGACGCCTTGTTCGGCGGCCCGGCGCCGCGTAGCCGGATCGAAGCCAGCGTGCTCGACCGCGCTGGTAGCGCTGCGCCAAGCATCCGCAGCCAGGTTGGCGATACCGCCACCAACACGGTCGCCAAGGGCAGCATAACCCGCGACATCATCGCTGCACCCGAAGGTGACGGGCAGTCAGCGACGACGGTTATTCCGAGCGCCTGAGGTCTGAAACCGTTCGCCTCGAGCGTTGTCGAGAGGCGTCCGCGCTAAGGTGGTGTCTCGACTATGCCCGACACGAACGGGCTTAGGGGAGCGAGAGATTCACTCCCCCTCGCCAATTTTGCTCACCAACAGCTTGTCGATCCGGCGGCCATCCATGTCGACAACCTCAAACCGCCAGCCCTGGTCGTTAAAGTGTTCGCCTTCGCCCGGCAGCTTCTTCATGACCGACAGGGCATAGCCTGCCGCTGTGCCAAACTCGCGGTCTTCGCCGTAATCCAGCCCCAGCCGGTCGGCGAGCGCATCGGCAGACAGCGAGCCTGAAACCAGCAGCGAACCGTCTTCGCGCTCGACCACAGCCGGCAGGTCGCCGTCATCACTATCACTCGCGAAATTACCGACAATCGCGGTCAGCAGATCGACCGGAGTCACAATTCCTTCGAAATGACCATATTCGTCCGTCACCGCGGCCATTGCCACTTCGGCCGATTGCAGCACGCGCAAGGCGTCCATCGCATCAAGCTGATCGGGCACTACTTCGACTCGGCGCATCATCGATCGGATCGAAACCGGCGTCCCTGCCACGAGCGCCGCCAGCACATCGCGCACCTTGACCACGCCAAGGATCGTATCGGGCGAACCTTCGGCGACCGGCAGCAGCGAATGCGAGCTTTCTTCGATCGTTTCGCGGATTTCGTTGAGGTCGGCGTCAGCCTCGATCCAGTCAACATCAGTGCGCGGGGTCATCATCTCGCGCACCGGGCGTTCGGCCAGACGCACCACGCCAGTCAGGATCTGGCGCTGTTCATCCTCGATCACGCCCGAACGGGTCGCCTCGGCAAAGATCATCTGCAATTCTTCAGCAGTGACCGATGCTTCATCCGTACGGCGGATGCCGAACAGCCGGATGATCGCTGCCGAACTGGAATCGAGCAGCCAGACCAGCGGCGCGGCAGCACGTGACAGGAAGGCCATCGGCCGCGCCATGATCAAGGCCAGCGGCACCGCATTGCGCAGCGCCAGCTGCTTGGGCACCAGTTCGCCTACCACCACACTGAGATAGGTGGTCAGCGCGATCACGACGGCAAACCCCGCCTGATCGGCATATTTCAGCGGCAGGCCGAGCGACGCCAGCCGCTCACCCGTCGGCCCGCCAAGGCTCGCACCGGAGTAAGCGCCCGCGACGATCCCGATCAGGGTGATGCCGATCTGCACGGTAGAGAGGAACTTGCCGGGATTATCAGCAAGGTTGATCGCAATCCGCGCACTGGCCGATCCGGCTTCGGCCTTGGCCTCCAGCGTGTTGGTCTTGGCCGAAACAATCGCGAGTTCGGACATGGCGAACACGCCGTTGATCACGACGAACCCGAGAATGATGAACAGGTCTGTCCAGGGAAAAGGTGTCACAAGATCGCGCTAGCACAAAGCGGCGCGAATGCCAGCCCAAGGCCTGCAAACCAATCGCCCGCCAATCTGTCGCCAGCCTGCCGTTTTCGTTCAACCAAGGTCAATGCAGGTCGCCCCAAAGGCCGGGGCAATCCGCCGTGCCCTTGCTTGTTGCTATTCAGGCAATGTGGCATGGTCGGCACGAAAATATAAGGGAGGAACTCAATATGACTTTTTCACGCATTCTGCTTTCGGGCACCGCCGCATTGGCGCTGCTGGGCACCACCACCGCCTGCGTTACTGACCCCAATACCGGCGAAAAGAAAATCTCGCGCACCGCGATCGGCACTGGCTTGGGCGGCACGCTCGGTTATCTGCTCGGCGGCGTGATCGGCGGGGATACCGGGCGCATCATCGGCGCCGGGATCGGCGGATCGGCGGGCGCTGTGCTGGGCAAGCAGTACGATGACCAGATCAAGGAACTGAAGGAACAGACCGCTGGTAGCGGGGTCGATGTTGAAGAAGTCGGCGATCAGGACGCGATCCTTGTCCGCCTGCCCGATGGCGTTACCTTCGCCACTGGTTCTGCAGCGATCAACCCAGGTTTTTCTGACACGCTCAACAATGTCGCTGACAGCCTTGTGCGCTATCCCAACAGCCTGATCGACGTTTATGGCTTCACCGATACCACCGGATCGACCGCCTTGAACCAGCGCCTTTCGGAACAGCGCGCGCAGGCCGTGGCCGATTACCTCGCCGCACGCGGGGTTGCGCGGGCGCGGATCGCGACGCAGGGTTATGGCGAGCAATATGACTATCTGCGCGTGAAGACCGGCGACAATATCAGCGAGCCGCTCAACCGCCGGGTTGAAATCAAGATTACGCCGATTAGCCAGGAAGACGTGGCTGCGGCGCGCGCGAACTGAGATTCCAGCATTGTAACAGGACGGGCTGCCCGAAAGGGCGGCCCGTTTGCGTTTAGGGGTTCCGCACGCCATCCGGCGCGCGAAATCCTCGCGCCTGCGGCACTGCGGGCGGCCGGTCGGCCTTGCGGGCCACCCTGACGGGCGGCCCGTTTGGGTTTTGACCTTGGCGGCGGGAGGGTTTTTCCGCTCTACCGCAGCGCCGCGGCACGCTCCGCCAACCGTTCCACCGCTGCGGCATGGATTGCAGGCGAGCACACCAGCAGGCCGAAATCACGCGGATCATGCTTGTTATAAGCGAGCGGGCGGCCAAAGGCGTCGCTGACCTCGGCCCCGGCTTAGCGCGCGATCAGCGTGGCGGCCGCGATGTCCCATTCGAACCCCCAGCGCAGGGTCGCGACCAGATCGGCGCGGTTATCTGCGACCATCGCGATCCGCAACGCAATCGAGTTGGGTTGTTCGACTGCGACCAGATCGGCATCGTCCTTAGGCAGCGAATGGGTCGGCACCCGCGCGCCTGCAAATTGCGTGCGCGTGCTCGCGCGGATGGGCGCTTGATTGAGCGTCGCGCCTTGGCCGGCCACCGCCATCCATTCCTCGTCCCGCGCGGGCGCCGCAAGCATCCCGATCAGCGGACGCCCTGCGCTCACCAGCGCGACCGATACCGCCCAACCGCTGCGCCCGGCAACAAAGTCACGGGTGCCATCAATCGGATCGACCAGCCAGATCAGGTCGCTGTCGGTGCGCACCTTGTCGTCGGCGGTCTCTTCCGAAAGCCATGCGGCGGACGGCAGCAGCCGCAGCAATTCACGCTTCAAGAACCGGTCAACCTCCAGATCGGCCTCGCTCACCAGGCTGCCGGGCGTCTTGTCCCAGCTATGCAGCGCATGACCCGCCCCCGGCCAACGAGCGAAGGCAATCCTGCCCGCCTCGCGGACAATGGCATGAAGGCGATCACGGTCTATCATTTTTGACAATCATGAGAGGATGTCCTGTTGCGCTTGCACAGAGCACTTTTCAAGAGGGTCGATCCGTGCTTAGGCCCCGCGCGAGACGACCTCTCCCCAGGATATGTATTAAAGGGATCGATACGCCATGAACGTCCACGAATATCAGGCCAAGGAACTGCTCAAGGAACACGGGATCGCGGT
>JANQTR010000071.1 GCA_030731635.1 Erythrobacter sp.
GCGAACAACGCCAGATGGTCGCCCGCGCGGCGGCAGCGGAAAACATGCTGGTGGTAGCCGAGGGCGGGTCGCTGTTCGGGATGGACATGAACCTGGTCGCCGATGGCAATTCGACCCTGGAACACAATGTTCCGGTCGATGTGTTTTACGACGATGTTCTGCAATTCTTCGGCCAATCGAACACCAACTACACGCCAACACTGGTGGTGACCTATGGCGGGCTGGCGGGCGATCCCTATTGGCGGCAGGCGACCAATGTGTGGGAAAACCCGTTGATGATCCACACCCCGCCCAAAGCCTTGCTGGCTGAAACGGGGCGCCGCACCAAAGCGCCCGAATGGGCCTTCGTTGATGACAATAATGCGCGTGAGGCCAAGAAGCTGAGCGAACGCGGCATCAAGGTCAGCATCGGCGCCCATGGCCAGCAGGCGGGCGTCGGCGCGCATTGGGAGCTGTGGAGCTTTGCGCGCGGCGGGATGAGCCCGGTTGCCGCGTTGAAGGCAGGCACGATCACCTCGGCCCAGTCGCTCGGCATGGCCAGGGATATCGGCAGTATCGAGGTGGGCAAGCTTGCCGATCTGGTGATCCTGACCGACGACCCCAGTGCCGATATCGCCAATTCGGACCATATCGAACAGGTGATGCTGGGCGGGCGGCTGTATGATGCCAAAACCTTGAACGAAGTCGGCACCGGCACCGCCACGCGGCAACCCTATTGGTGGGATGCCAATGGCGGCAATGGTGCAGGCGGATCAGGCGCGGCAACCGAAGCAGGCCGCGGCCATGCCGATGGCGATGCGGGATAGGCACCCCGGTCCGTTCTCCTGTCCAGCGAAGTCGAGACACACCAGCATGGCCTCTCGACTTCGCTCGAGCCGAACGGAAACTGTGCTAATCCGCCTCCATCAGCGCGCGCAGGTCTTTCAGGGCCTTCGCGCGCAATTGGTGGACGCGCGGCACGCTGACGTCGAGCACGGCGGCGATTTCGGTGAGGTTCAGTTCTTCGACAAAGAACAACTGCAACACCAGCTTCGCCCGGTCGGGCAGCCGGATCATCGCCTGCACCAGACGGTCGCGGTCTTCGGCAGCACACAATGCTTCGAACGGGTCGGGATCGTCGCTGGCAAAGGCAATGCTGGTTTCGTCATAGGCGTCATCAATCGGGGTGAGTTTGATCCCCGATGCTTCAATCGCCAGCAATTCTGCATCGCTGACCTCCATCGCCTGAGCCAATTCTGCGCGGCTCGGTTCGCGGCCCAGCGTCCCGCGCAGGGCTGACAGCGCCCGGTCATAAGCGGCCCGTTTGGTGCGCGCGGTGCGGCTGTCATTCGCGGTGCGGCGCACTTCGTCGAGCATCGCGCCGCGCACGCGGATCTTGGCATAGGCGGCAAAGCCATCTTCGGTCGGGCCATTGTGGCGCTGCGCACATTCGGTCAGGGCGAGGATACCGGCCTGCACCAGATCCTCGATCTCCAGACCATCGCGGCCATTGCCATTGATATGCCACGCGCTGCGGCGCACCAGCGGCATGAAGCGCCAGACCCGGTCCTCTACCACCGCGCGCGACGCAGCATAGGGGTTCACCGGCGCGGAAAAAGTGGCGTGATCGTGTTTCATGCGGCCAGTTCCTGCAGCGGCGAATCAAGGGAAAGCGGCGCGGCGGGCACCGGGTGTTCATCGGGCGCACCGATCACACCGATCACCGCAATCGGCTGCGCGGCGGGCAATTCGGAAATCGACAGCACCAGACAGCGCGGCGCGCGCGGCCCCAGCAGCGCGGCCAGCGCGCGGCGCGCGGGCGGCTGCACGATCAGCGCAATCGCCCCGCCTTCGGCATCGGCCAGGCGGTTGATTTCGCGCACGATCATCCCGCCGCAATCCGGTTCGATCAACGGATGGCCGGTGGCTGGATCGACCATTCCGCCCAAAATCGCGCTTTCAAGCCCGGCGTCGAGCGTCGCGACCTTCAAAGCTTCGCCCGGTGCGGCGATGCGGGCAGTCAATCGCCCGCCCAATTCGGCGCGCACGGCATCGATCACGGCATCAAATTCAGGGTTCTTCTGCAAGGCCAGCGCCAACGCGGTGAACAAGGGCTGCGGGTGGGCGAGGCCGATCCCATCAGCCACCAACACGCGCAAGGTGCGGGTCAGCGCGGCCAGTGGCAGCGGATCGGGATGCACGGCTTCGACCAGCGCAGGCGCGCGCGCTTTCAGAGCGTCGACCCATTCGCGCACTTCATCCGGGCCAAGCAATTGGTGCGCTTCGTTAAGCAGCGCCTGATTGGCATGGGTGGCGATCACGGTGCTGGGATCGACCACCAGAAACCCTTCGGCGATGGCATGATCGCGGGCCGATGCCGCGATCCACAAGGCGGGGCAATCAAAGCTGGGATCGCGCGTGGCCTCACCCGTCAAGCCGTGACCGGGGCGCACATCGCCAGCGTCAATCGCCAGCAACCGGCCCGGCCGCACGCTGCCGCGCGCTGCACTGATCCCGCCAATCACCACCGCATAATCCTGCGCCGCCAGATCAAGCGAATCGCGGATCCGGAACTGCGGCAGCACAAACCCCAGATCGCGCGACAATTGCTTGCGAATGCCGGTGATGCGGGTGATCAGGGGGGCGCCCTGCGCGCTATCCACCAGCCCGACCAGACCATAGCCCAGCTCGATCGTCACCAGCGTGGCATCGCTGACATCGGCAATCGCGATATGATCGGGCGCGACCTCTTCAGGCGGAGCGGCAGGCGGCGGCGGAGCGGCGGCGTGGCGGCGCAATTGCCACCAGATCGCGCCTGCGATTCCGGCACCGGGCAGGAAAATCATCTGCGGCATGGCCGGAACCATCCCGACCGCGCCGAGGATCAGCGCCACCGGCAACCACCCGCGCGGATCGGCAAACTGCCCGCCAATCTGCCCGGCAAGATCGCGTTGGTCCGAAACGCGGGTGACAATCGCCGCCGCCGCAATCGACAACAGCAAGGATGGCACCTGCGCCACCAGGGCATCGCCCACCGCGAGCGTGATATAGGCTTCACCGGCTTCGGTTGCAGACAGGCCGTGGCTGATCATCCCGATTGCGAATCCGGCGATGATGTTGACCCCAAGGATCAACAGCGCCGCGATGGCATCGCCCTTCACGAATTTCGATGCACCATCCATCGAACCGTAGAAATCGGCCTCTACCGTGACATCGCGGCGGCGTTCGCGCGCTTCGTCGGCGGTGACGAGGCCGGCGGCAATATCGGCATCAATCGCCATCTGCTTGCCCGGCAAGGCATCAAGCACAAACCGCGCGGAAACTTCGGATACGCGGCCTGCGCCTTTGGTGATCACGATCATGTTGATGATCATCAGGATCGCGAACACGAACAGGCCGACGGCAAAATTGCCGCCCACCAGAAACGCGGCAAAGCTTTCGATCACCTCGCCCGCGGCAGCGCCGCCTTCGTGCCCGCCGACGAGCACCACCCGGGTCGAGGCGACGTTGAGCGCAAGACGCAGCAGGGTTGCGAACAACAGCACGCTGGGAAAGCTGGAAAAATCGAGCGGACGCCGGGCGTTCAGGGCCACCATCAGCACCGCAATCGAAATCGCGATGTTGAGCACGAAGAATATATCGAGCAGCAGCACCGGGATCGGCAGCACCATCAAGGCCAGCAGCGCAAAGATACCAACTGGCAATGCCATCGCCGCAGGCATGGCTGACAGCCGGGCAAGCGGGCTCAAAGCGGGTTTTGCGATCGTGCTCACAGGCCGAACGCCTTCAGCCGGTCATAGGCGCGGCGCACCTGCGCGGGGGCGGCGCCCGGATCGGTGCCAAAGGTTGCGCCCAAAACTTGCGACATCGGCGCGCGGCGGGACGACGACGCACGCAAGGTCGGGCTCGGCAGTGATGCCTGCGTCAGCGCTGGTGCCCGGCCGGGGCCAAACACATCATCATCGGCCATCATATAGGGGGTGCGGGTGATCACGGCGGCAGGCGCATAATCGGCCCGGGCAAAGCGCGATGCCTGACTTTCGCCCGGCGAGCCCGGCGTTCGGCCACTGGTCCGGTCGCTGGCCCGGTCGAGGGCGCGGCCCAGTTTACCGCCGATCACATCCATCACCTGCGCCAGGCTGCGCGGGCTGCCATCACCGCTGTAAAAGATCCTGCGGTTGGCCGCGGCTGGCCGCGCGAATAATGCTGGTGCGCTCTGGTTGGGGTCGGCCTGCAATTCGGACAGGAACCGCCCCGCCCCGCCAGCGCCGAGGAAATGGGCGAGATACAATTCGGAATGGTTCGGCTGACGACCGAGGATCGGCATCAGATGCGCACGATTATCCTCTGCCAGCCCGGCGGCCATCAATGATGCGACCTGCGGATCATTGCGCAGCGCCAGAATCGCTTCGCGCCGCGCCGGGTCGGCAACATAGGCGCTGCCCGACGCTGTCATCCCAATCTCATCCGCCACCGCGCCCAGCCCGAACCGGTCGCCGTGCTTCTTGACGGTGCCCAGCCAGGTGTTGTCGATGAATTGATAAAGGCCGCTCGCGCTTGAGGTCGTCGCCCGCGCATTGGGGTTCAGCGACGATTCGACTTCGGCCTGGGCCAACAGGTAATCGAAATCGACTGTGGTGCGCTGGGCCGCATCAGCAATCGCGGCTTCGACCGGGGTGCCGGGCTGGACAGCGGCGATCTGACGCACGGCGGGCAAGCCCCGGCCATCAATCTGCACCGCCGCTGCATGGGTACGCGCGGCGGTTTCAAATCCTGCGCGGATCGAACCCGTGGGCAGACCAAAAGAAGATGAAGACTGGCTCACGCACGCTCCCCCAAGATTGGGCCCGGATCGGGCCCAGATTGGTAGCGCCGCAGGGGCGACGCTTTCAGGAGGTATTACTGCAAACCCCGTGCCAAGTGCGTTTGCGGCGGCGCTGGCGCAATGCACAGGCCGCCGCCTGTTGGCGCAAAAATCAGCTCCGGCCGAGCGCGTATGTGGCCCGCGTACGGCGGCTGGGACCGCCCAGCGCTTCGATGCGGGCAGCGACGTTGGCGGCCAGCAGGTTACGCACCCGGCGGTTCACCTCGTTCAGCTGCCGGGCGGTTTCCGCCAGACCGCGCGTTTCACCGTCGAGCGCCTGCGGAGCAATTTCCGCCAAGGCATCGCACAAGGCATCCTTGTCACGCGCTGAACAGATCAGGTCATCTGCATCGAGCGCGGCAAGCGCCTGCCGCTCCCGTTCAAGAACGGCAATCATTTGCCGCAGGTTGACCGCCAGCGGGGTGCTGTGGGTCGGCATGGCGAGGGTCAGACTATCGGACATCGGATCAGCCTTGCTGCGGCAGCGACAGGCTGACCTGCGCGGCGATGATGGCATCGGCGATCTTGGCCGGCACCAGCGGATAGGTTCCATTCTGCAAGGCGGAGCGGATCTGCTGGACGCGCTCGGCATCAACCGGCGGCGCGGTGTCTGCGGCGGGCGCGCTGACTTCGACGCTGATCCCGGCTGCGGCAGCGGGGCGTGCGGCAACCGCCGGCGCGCGCGTATCGACCTGGGGACGATCGCTTTCAGACAATGCGCGGGCGGGTGTGATTCCGACCAGTTTGTTCAGTTCAACGGACGGCATGAGAAATGTCCTTGTTGGGTTCCTGTGACCAAGAACGGTGCATCAGACGCGGGTTTAAGGGGCTCGATTTCAAGGGGCCGGTTTCAAGGGATCTGCCACTGCGTCAACCCGCCGGGACAATTGCGAGTCCGGGGCGTTCGATGCGGGCACGCAGGGCGTCGGCCTTGCGCGCGGTGCGCACAAAAATCCATTCGCCGACCGCGCCATTTTCCATCGCTTCGCCTTGCTGCTGCACCGAAAATCCGCGTCCGCGCACCATGATGGTGACAGCGTCGCCGCGCTTGATCGCGGGAGCCTCAGGCTTGGCCCGCTCGGTGGCGGGCGGGGCGTTGACCGCAACGAAGATGCGCCAGCTGGTCGGCCCAGTGCATTCCACCTGCACGGCATTGCGCGCCGGACTGTGCCAGCCCACCACCAACGGCACGGTGCAGGCCGGCAATTGCAAGCGCCCATCCGCCGCCTGCCGGGCCCCGCCAGGCTGACCAATCACAGCGCCGGTAAATTCGCTGACCGCCCGGTCAATCGTTGCAGGGTCGGTCAAGCCTGCAGCCTGCGCCGCCGGATCGCACAACGGCAACAGCATCGGCAGCGCCAACGGGGTCAGCCGCCAGCCATCACGCCCGAACAGGCCGGGCCGGGAAACGGTCATGGTCATGCAAGAATGCTCCTTATACGGCAAAGCTGCCATGTCGGCCGCTGCCGGCCAACATTGCTTGCCCCCATCACAGCAAGGGCCGTGCCAAGCCAGCACAGTCGGCGATTATGCTGGCTTCTTATGGCCGTTTTCTGGTTCGCCTACGCAGCCTACCGGAGGCGCGCGGCGAAACACTTTAAGCATAGTTCATTATTTCAGCTGACATCTCTGCACTTCAGATAGCGATTGGTCATTATGCCCTTTCCTTCCGGTTTCCTGTCCCGATCCGCCCGTGCGATAGCGCCCCGCGCGCCAACTGCGTCCGCAGCGCCAAGCCGCGCCGCCGAAGCGCGGCGCTTGCTGATCGAGCGGATCAGCGATTTCATCACCAAGCATGATCTTGCGGTGACGGCGCACAACCTTGCCACGATCTGCGGCGGGCTGTCAGGCGCCAGCCCCGAACTGGCCGAGGCATTTGCGCAGCGCGAAATCGCCGGGGAACCGATTGATCAACGCTGGCTCGATACGCTGGCGCGGCTTGATCCCGATGGCCATGCGCGGCTTGCAGAGCTGGAAACGCTGATGGACAAGCTGGAATATGCGCTGATGCGATTTGCGCAGACAGCGCGTTCGGGCCAGACCGAAACCAGCGACCATCGTGACGCAATTGGTATACAGCTGGCCGCGATGGCAGAACCCAATGATATTGCCCAGGTGCTCGATCTTTCGCGCGCGATGATGGCGCGGATCGAACAGGTCGAAGCCGCCATGGCCCGCAGCGAGGCCGAGACTGAACGGCTGCGCCAGAATCTGGCGATGGCCCGGATGGAGGCCGATGTCGATCACCTCACCCGGCTGCCCAACCGCCGCGCCTTCGAACGCCGGTTGATGTCCGCCGCCGCCGAAGCGCGCACAAAGGGCGAACCGCTCAGCCTGGCTTTCTGCGATCTCGATCACTTTAAGTTGATCAACGACCGCCACGGCCACGAAGCCGGCGACCGGGTGCTGTGCGCGATGGCAGCCAGCCTGATCGAATATGCCGGTGACAGCTTTTTTGTGGCACGCCACGGCGGCGAAGAATTTGTGCTGTTGTTCTATGGCCTCGACAAAGAAGCCGCCCGCCAGCGGGTGGATGGAATGCGCGCCGCTCAGGCCGCACGCCAACTGCTCAATCGCGAAAACGGTCAGCCATTTGGACGTATCACCTTTTCCAGCGGGATCGCCGAAGTCACCGAAGACCCCGATATCCGCAGCGCGCTGACGCGCGCCGATGCCGCGCTGTACCGCGCCAAGCAGGAAGGCCGCAACCGGGTGATGGTGGGCTGAATTCGCACTTGGGGCGGTACGCCGCTCGCGCTGCGCAATCCCCCAGCTATCACTGCCACTGGCCCTAGCGATCACCCTGCGGCCACCACCTCAGCATCATAGGCAAGGCTGGCATAGATATCCGCCTGCGTGCTGGCGGTAATAATGGTGCGCACCGCCACGCCGTGCAGCGCCGCATCATCTGCCAGCGCCTGCGCAGCCTCCCAGGCTTCTGCCTCGTCGCCCGGTCGGTGGCGCACAAACACCGTCAGCGTCGTGCGCGGATCGCGTGGTTGGACGGCCAGCCATTCGGCCAGACTCGGCCCACCCGGAACCGGGCGGAACAAGGCCTGCGACGCGGCGATTTCTGCGGCTGCTCCGCCGCGCGCATCCCTCTCGGTCGCGGCGCTATCAGCCAGCTTGCGCCCGCTTTTCGCCTCTGAGGCAGGCAGCGCAGACAAGGTCACCAGAAACAGGATCAGCGCCAGATCAGCCAGCAGCAATTGCCAGCCAGCCGGATTGCCCGCTGTGTGGGTTGGCCGGGTCATGCCACACCCCGCAAATGCGCGCGCCGTTCCTGCGTGGCGGCGTCCGCTTTGCCGATCTGTGCGACAAACCAGTCGGCCAAGGCCTCACGCGCGGTTTCCTCGCCCAGACCGCGCCGGGCGATCGCGCTGGCCAGCGGATGGCACAGTAAATGCGCCAGCAGCGCGCCGTAAAGCGATGTCAGCACCGCGGTCGATACCGTCGCCATGATCGTCAGGGCAGGGTTGACGGCGCCTCCCGGTGCCAGCTGGGTGAGCCCGTAAAGCGTACCGATCAAACCGAACACGGGCGCCAGTTCGCCTGCCCAGTCGAACACCTGCGCCGCGCTGATCCGCCGCGCTTCTTCCAGCGCGCGCTGCGCCCGGCGGACCGTACCCAGTGCCTCCACCGTGCCGTGGCGCAGGTAGGATTCCAGCATCAGGCGCAGTGCATGGTCGGGCGGCAGCGCGGGATCGGCGCGGTGTGCGCCTTCGCGTTGGATCGCAGTGAGCGCCAGCGCCATCGCCTTGCGATTGGCCTCGGGATCAAACCCGCGCCGCGCCAGCCGACATGCTGCCTGCACCGCCGCGCCAAATTCGCGCCAGCCGCAACGCGCCGCGCTGGCCAGCACAGTGCCGGCCACCACGATCGCCAAGGCGCCCGGATCGAACAGAGATATCAACGTATTTGCCATTCCGATCCCTCTCGCGTGGCACGGTTCCACACCCGCAGAACGGATCGCAGCGGCGCAGTTTAAGCTGCCAGCGGTGGGACTGCTGCAATGGGTCAGCAATTCCGGCGGCAGTCGCTTGCCCATTGGCCCCGTCGCCAGCGGCAAAGGCTTGCCGGTTCCCACCCCGATCCCGTCCCGCATCAGAGACCAGCGCAGGGGTCGCGCGCATTTGGCACGCTTCATGCTGATTGATCGGCACAGCGGGCAGACCCCGTCAGATATGAACCCGTTACAGGAGGCATTTCGCGTGAACGAGCGACTTTTCGGCATCCACGGCGCAGCCCTGACCTTGCGGTCGGAGCGCATGGGCGTGATCGCATCCAACATCGCCAACGCCGCCACCCCCGGATTCAAGGCCCGCGATATTGATTTCAACGCCGCGCTGGATGCCCGGATCAACGCCGAGCGCGGCGGCGGCGCGGCCAGCGATCCGCGTAGCGGGATGGTGTATCGCCGCCCGACCATGCCGACGCTGGATGGCAACACGGTTGAACTGAACCGCGAACAGGTCGCCTTTGCGGAAAACGCGGTGGCCTATTCAGCGACGCTCGCTTTCGTGCAGGGCAAGGTCAACACCATCACCCGCGCGCTGACGGGTGAATAAAGATGCCTGATCAGCCCCCCATGACGCTGTTTTCGATGACCACCCGCGCAATGCAGGCGCAGATGGTGCGGATGAATGCGGCGACGTCGAACCTCGCCAACGCAGGCTCCGTCTCAAGCACCGAAGCGGGCGCCTATCGCCCGATCCGCGCGGTGTTCGAAGTGGAGTTAGACCGCGCTTCGGGCCTTGCCGGGGTCAGATCCGGCGGGCTGGTGCGTTCCGAAACCGCACCCAACAAACGCTATGATCCCGGTCACCCGCTGGCCGATCCGGACGGCAATGTGTGGGAAGCCTCGGTCGATGAAACCGCCGAGATGGTCGAGATCACCGAAAGCGCCCGGCAATACCAGAACCTGGTGCAGGCGCTCCAGACCGCCAAGCAATTGATGCTCGAAACCCTGAGGAGCCAGTAATGCAAACCCCAGCCATTCAAACCAGTGCCATTAATTCAGCAGGTCAAGCAGCGCTCGACCGGCTCAACACCCCTTCACGGCTGACCGGCGGCGGGCTCGAATCGCTCAATCAGGGCGATTTCCTGCGGCTGCTGACCACCCAGCTGCAGTTTCAAGACCCGCTGGAGCCAGCCGATAACGAAGCACTGCTGGCGCAGATGGCGCAATTTTCATCGCTGGCCGCGACCACCGAAGGCACCGCCACGCTCGAACAGATTTCGACCAAGCTCGACCGGCTGATCGCGGCACAGGAAGCCGCGCTTGCGCCGCCCGCTGCCCCGGTAAGCCAGCCCTAATCCCCTCCTTTTCACACCCCAGCCAAGGATCACACCACTATGTCATTCTTCACCTCTCTCAGCGGTCTGCGTAACGCCCAAACCGATCTCAGCGTCATTTCGCACAACATCGCCAATGCCGAGACGGTCGGCTTCAAGAAAAGCTCGGCGCAGTTTGCCGATCTGGTTGCCAGCGGTTCGGCCACCGATCCGCGCCGCACTGCCGGGATCGGCGCAACGGTGTCCGCGATCACGCAGGATTTTGCGCTCGGCCCGCTCGAACAGACCGGCCGCAGCCTTGATCTTGCGGTTGATGGCGATGGATTCTTTGCGCTCGCCAACCCGTTTTCGGGCGACCTGAGCTTTACCCGCAACGGCAATTTCCGGCTGCTCGCCACCGGACAGTTGCAGGATGCCCAAGGCAATACGCTTCAGGCCTTCCCGGTTGATGCCGCAGGGGTGCCGACTTCGGCAACCCCCGGTGATGTGACCGTGCCGCTGACCAATGGCACCGGTTCGGCGCTGGCCAACGTCACGATCGACAATCGCGGAATCATCAACGCTGCTTATGCGGATGGCACCTCTACCCCGGTCGGGCAGGTGGCTTTGGCGACCTTTGCCTCGCCCAACGGGCTGCGCGCGATTGGCCAGACCAAATGGCAGGCATCGGGCGATTCCGGGCTGCCGCAATTCGGCAACCCGGGCATCGGCAATTACGGCGAAACGATCAGCGGCGCGCTGGAACGGTCCAACGTCGATCTGGCCGAAGAAATGGTCGGCCTGCTGACCGCACAGCGCAATTTCCAGGCCAATGCCCGCGCCATCGATACCGCCACCACGATCTCGCAAACCGTGATCAACCTTCAGAACTGATCGCTGAACCATGGACCGCCTGATCTACACTGCGATGACCGCGATGAACGCGGCGATGGACCGGCAACGGGTGGTGGCGAACAATCTCGCCAACGCTTCGACGCCGGGCTTTCGTCAGGAAATCTTCGCGGTCACCCCTGCCACCTTGAAGGACGGATCATTGGAAGCCCGCGCCATGGCGCGCGGCAATGTGCGCGGCGCAGACATGACAGCGGCGCGGGTCACGCCCACCGGCAACCCGCTCGACGTCGCGCTGGAAGGCAACGCCTTGCTCGCGTTTCAGGGTCCGGACCGGCAGGGCGAAGTGTACTCGCGCCGGGGCGACCTGCGGGTGGCGGCTTCGGGCGTGCTCGAAAACGGCGAAGGGCTGGCGGTACTGGGCCAGACCGGCACACCGATCACCGTACCGCCGGGCTTTGCCATCAGCATTGCGGCCGATGGCACCATCCTCGCCAGCGATCCGGCGGCGGCAGACGCTGCGGCGGAACCGATCGACCGGCTGCGGCTGGTCAATCCGCAAGGCAGCCCACTGGCCAAGGGGATCGACAGTTTTCTGAAAGTGCCGACCGCCAATGGCACCAATGGCGTGCTGCCCCCCGATCTGACCGCACGGCTGACTTCGGGCGCGCTCGAACAGTCGAATGTCGAGACCGCCGATACGCTGGTGCAGATGATCGAAGCCCAGCGCGCCTTTGAACAACGCGCCACCATCATCCGCACCGCTGGCGAGCTCGACGAAGCCTCCAGCGAATTGCTGATGATGCGCTGATTTTTCCGATGGAGTTTTGAACCATGCCCACTTCCGCACTACACGTCGCCCGCACCGGGCTTGAAGCGCAGGATGCGCGGATGCGCGTCATTGCCAACAACCTTGCCAATATCGGCACCACCGGGTTCAAGCGCGACCGGGTTGATTTTGCCACGCTTGCCTATCAGGAAACGCGGGTCGCCGGGCAGCAATCATCCGGGCAGACCGCGTTTGCGGTGGGTCTGAACCTTGGTACCGGGGTGCAGATCCAGGGCACCTCGCGGATCGAAGCGCAAGGCACGCTCAACACCACGGCCAATCCGCTGGATCTGGCGCTGGATGGGCCGGGCTATTTCCAGGTGGAACTGCCGCCGGGCGGCCAGATCGGCTTTACCCGCGCGGGCAATTTCACGATTTCGAATGATGGCACGCTGGTCACCTCGCAGGGCTATGCCGTGCAGCCTGCGATCCAGGTGCCCGCGGGTGCGCAATCGATCACGATTTCACCCGATGGCACGGTCAGCGCGGTGACCCCGGGCAATGCCGAACCGGCGCTGCTGGGCCAGCTTACCATTGCCAGCTTTGCCAACCCGGCGGGCCTGCGCGCGATTGGCGACAACTTTCTGGTCGAAACCGGTGCCAGCGGCCCGGCGGAAACCGGCGCAGGCGGCGAAAATGGCCGCGGGCAGGTGCGTCAGGGCGCGCTCGAATCCTCGAACGTCAACGTGGTCGAAGAACTGGTCGAGATGATCGAGACCCAGCGCGCCTACGAAATCAATTCGCGGATGGTGAGCGCGGTCGACGAAATGCTCCAGAACGCCAACCAGACCTTGTGAGGAAGATTGTGATGACGGGTCGAACCTTGTTGCTTGCCGCGCCCCTTTTGCTCACCGCCTGTGGCGGATTGGGCGGCAAAGGGCCGCAGGCAGGCTTTGCCGCGCCCCCGCCGCCTGGGGCGGCAATATCTTTGATGCCGCCCGGAACGCCGATGACAGCCGCCACGGCGGGCGATCCGTTCGCCATGGCTCCGACTGCGCCAGCGCAGGCCAGCAGCGGCGCGATCTTCCAACCTGCGCAAGGTTACGCCGGGCTGGTCACCGGCACCCGCGCCCGCGCGCTGGGCGATATGGTGACCATCGTGCTGGTCGAATCAACCACCACCAACAAGAGCACAACCGGGCGCACAAACCGCGACGGCAGCTTTTCGATCACCCCGCCTGCCTCCGGCCCGCTGTCGTTTCTCAACCCCAATGCCCTTAATGCTGCGGCCGATGGGTCGTTCACTGGTGGAGGCAATGCCGCGCAGCAAAGCCGCCTGAACGGCACGGTCGCGGTGACCATTGCCACCATCTACCCCAACGGCACCGCCGAAGTGGTCGGAGAAAAGCAGATGATGCTCAGCCAAGGGGACGAATGGGTGCAATTTGCCGGTCGTATCCGGCTGGTCGACATCGATGGCGACAACCGCCTTGCCTCGTCGCAGGTGGCCAATGCCCGCATCATCTACACCGGCAAGGGCGCGGTGCAGCAGGCCAGCCGTCCGGGTTGGTTGAGCCGGTTCTTCGGCCTGATTTCACCGTTCTGAGTGGGGGAGGTAACCATGCGACACCTTGTTCATGCTGCCCTGATGGCGCTGGCGCTGATCACAGCGGCGATGCCTGGCGCGGCCGCTGCCGAACGGATCCGCGATGTCGGCCAGTTCGAAGGCCTGCGCGCCAACCAGCTCACCGGTTACGGCGTCGTTGTCGGCCTGCAGGGCACGGGCGACAATAATCTGGCCTATGTGACCGAGGCGATGCGCGGCATTTCCGGACGGCTCGGCCTGCCGCTGCCGCCGGGCGTCAGCCCGACCTTGCGCAATGCGGCAGCGGTGATTGTCACCGCCGAACTGCCAGCCTTTGCCAAGCCGGGCCAGCGCATCGACATTACTGTTTCAACGCTGGGGCAGTCATCTTCGCTGCGCGGCGGCGCCTTGATCCTGACCCCGCTGTATGGGGCCGATGGGCAGATTTACGCGATGGCGCAGGGCAATATCGCGGTGGGCGGATTGGGCGTGACCGGGCGCGATGGATCGCAGGTCAGCGTCAATATCACCACCGTGGGCCGGATTGCCGAAGGCGCCAGCGTCGAACGCGCGGTTGCCACCGGGTTCGACCGGCCTGGCCCGCTGCGGTTCAACCTGCACAAGGCCGATTTCCTCACCGCGTCGCGCGTGCGCGATGCAATCAACAGCCGTTATCCGGGCATTGCCGCGATTGCCGACGGGGTCAGCATCGAACTGGCGCTGCCCGATGGCAATGATCTGCGGTCAGCGATCATGGCCGAGATCGAAATGCTCGCCGTCACTCCGGCCCCGGTCGCCGCGCGGGTGATCATCAACAGCCGCACTGGCACTGTAGTTATCAACGACGCCGTGCGCCTGTCGCCCGCTGCGGTCAGCCACGGCAAGTTGGTGATCCGGATTGATGAAAACCCGGCAGTGGTCCAGCCCGCCCCGTTCAGCGAGGGCGAAACCGCAGTCGAGGAATCGTCCACCATCACGGTTGAAGAACGTTCAGACCGGATTGCGCTGGTCCCTGCCGCCGCTTCGCTGTCGGAAATTGTCGATGCGCTCAACCTGCTGGGCGTGGGTGCGTCGGATCTGGTGGTGATCCTCGAAAGTTTGAAGCAGGCAGGCAGCCTGCAAGCAGAAATGATCGTGTTGTGACCGGGCCGGTTTCCCCCGTTGGCCCCGTCGCCGCCCGCAGCTCGGCAAGCCTGGAGGCGCCCCCTTCCCCGGAGCTTGCCGAGCTGCGCAAGGCGGCTGAGGGGTTCGAGGCGATCATGCTGCGCCGGATGCTCGCCACCGCGCGCGCATCCAGCTTTGCCGAGGAAACCCCGCTGACTGGCGGGGCGATGAAACAATACCAGACCATGCGTGACGAACACTTCGCCGACATTGCCGCAAAATCGGGCGCCTTCGGGTTTGCCCGGAGTATCGAAGCGCAGCTTGCGCAACACCTTTCACGGTATGAACCAGCGCAAGGGGGTAACTGATGCCAACTGCAATTTTTTCAATCGGTCGTTCTGGCCTGTCCGCGTCGCGCGCCAGCCTTGAGCTGACCGCGCAGAACATCGCCAATGCCAGCAATGCCAGTTATTCGCGCCGCACCCTGACCCAGGGCGAGCTGGTACTGACCGGCAGCATCGGCATCAACGCAGCAGATTCGCTCGGCGGCGTGCGTCCGGGGATCATCGAACGGGCCGAAAGTTCGCTGGTGCAGCGCCAGGCGCGCGATGCTTCGTCCGCGCTGGCCGCTGCCGAAGCCGAATTCTTCGCACTGCGCGAAGCGGAAAGCGCGATCGAAACGTCGGGTGTGTTCACCGGGCTGGTCGAATTCGAAGCCGCCTTGACCCGGTTGGAAGGCAACCCGCTGGAACCGGCGCTGCGCCTGTCGGCGGTGGAAAGCGCGCGCACCCTGACGGGCAATTTCCGCATCGCCAACAGCACGCTCGGCAATGCCCGCTCTTTGGTGCAGGGCGAAGCCAGCGCCGAGGTGCTGAGCGTCAACGAACTTGCCGCCGAACTGGCCGCGGTCAACCGTGATCTGGTCGGCGCGCGTGAAGGCACGGCCGGGCGCGCAGCATTGCTCGATTCGCGCGACCGGGCCCTGAGCGATCTGGCCCAGCAATTCGGGATCATCCCCACCATCAACGCCAATGGTACCGCCGATGTCGCGCTGGCAGGAAGCCCGCCGACAGCGCTGGTCACCGGCGGTGTGGCAGAAAGCGTCAGCCTCAGCTTTGCTGCCAACGGCACGGTCGCCTTCGCGGTGGGCGGGGCCAGCTTCACCCCTAGCGGCGGTGCATTTGCCGGACGCGCGGCGGCGCTTGACCAATTGGCCGATCTGCAAACCGATCTGGATGGCCTTGCCGCTGCGGCGATCACCATTGCCAACGCCGCGCAGGCAAGCGGCGTCGGCAGCGATGGCACCCCCGGACAGCCGCTGTTTGGCGGAACTGGCGCGGGCGATATTGATGTGGTGCTGGCGTCTGCCAACGGGCTCGCCACCGCGCCGGCGGGGTCACCTGCGGGCAGCCGCGACACCGGCAATCTTGCCAGCCTGCTGGGCGCGCTGGGCGGCCCAACCGGCCCCGCTTCGGGGGCTGATGCGCTGCTGCTGCGCCTGTCGAGCCGCGTTTCCGCGCTGGAAACCCGGCGCGATGGGCTGGGGGTGGTTGCCTCCAGCGCCCAATCCGAATTGCTGCGCCAGACCGGGGTCGATCTTGATACCGAAGCGGCCAATCTGGTGCGGCTGCAACAAGCGTTTGAAGCCAACAGCCGGGTGATCCAGGTCGCCGCCGAGCTGTTCGATACCATCCTCAGCCTCAGGTAAGGGGAGCGCACCGCTATGCCATTCGTCAACAGTTCCGCCGGAACCTTCTTCGACCGCTCGCTCGCGCAGATGGCGAACCTGCGTGACGGGATCGAACGTACCCGCACCCAGATCGCCACCGGCAACCGGTTAGAGCGCGGGTCGGATGATCCCGCTGCCGCTGCGCAGCTGCGCGCTGTCGCCCGGCGCGAGGCGCTGTCCGGCGTCGAAGGCGATAATGCCGCGCGGCTGGGGCAGGATCTGCGCTCCGCCACTGATGAACTGGAAGCGGTCAACACTCTGTTCCAGCGTGCGCGCGAACTGGCCGTGCAAGCCGCCAATACCCCCACCGGGACGCAAGGGCGCGAAGCGATCGGGCTCGAAATCGCCCAGCTGGCCGAAGAACTGTTCAGCCGCAGCAATGCCACCGCTTTGACGGGTGAGCCATTATTCGCCGGTCTTTCGTCCGGCACGGCCTTTACGCGCGATGCGGCTGGCAATGTCGCTTATACCGGCACCGCCGCCAGTGGCGCGGTTCCGGTTGCGCCGGGGACCGCGATTGAGCGCGGGCTGCCGGGTAATGAAGTGTTCGAATTCAACCTTGGCGGCACTCCGTCGAGCGGTTTTGAAGTGCTCAATACCTTGTCGGCCGCACTGATTGGCGGGGCGCCCGGTGGGGCGGACGCCGCGCTGGCCGCGATCGAAGGGATCGACGCCGCACTCGACACCGCCAACCGCGCCCAGACTATCCTCGGCACCCGGCTTGCCTGGGTCGAGCAGGTGCAGACGCAGCAGGCGGACCGCGGCATCGCGCTCGCCGAACGCCGCAGCCGCGTGGGCGATACCGACATCGCCGAAGCCATCGGCCGGCTTCAGCAATCACTCACCGCGCTCGAAGCCAGCCAGGCGGCCTTCGCCCGGGTGAGCGAGCTTAATCTGTTCCGCGCGCTCGGCTGACGCGGCGTGCTTTTGCCCTTCCCTAGGAGCTGACCCACCGTGTTCGTCGCAATCGGAATTGTCGTCCTGTTGGTTATGGTGTTTGGCGGGTTCATGCTCGCTGGCGGCGCCATGGGCCCGGTGCTGGCGGCGTTGCCGCTGGAATTCATGATCATCGGCGGCGCAGCGGTCGGCGCCACGCTGATCGGCAATTCGATGCACGAAATCAAGCTGTTGGGCGGCGGGCTGGCCAAGGTCTTCAAGGGGCCGAAATACACCGATGAAGATCACATCGATGTGATCGCCCTGACCAGCAAGCTGATGAAGCTGCTGCGGTCCGAAGGCGCGGTGGCATTGGAAAGCCATGTTACCGAACCGGGCAGTTCGACGATCTTCAGCGAATATCCGCGGCTGCAAGCCGACCCGGTCATCATCGGCATGATCTGCGATCCCCTGACGCTGATGGTGGTGTCATCCGGCACGCTCGATACCCACGCGGTGGAAGATGTGATCGACAGCGCGACCAAAACCCAGCTGCACGAGATGGACGAGCCGGTGCATATGATTCAGGCGCTCGCCGATGGGCTGCCCGCGCTCGGGATCGTCGCGGCGGTGCTCGGGATCATCAAGACGATGGGCGCGATCAACGAACCGCCTGAAATCCTCGGCAAGATGATCGGCAGCGCGCTGGTCGGCACATTTCTGGGCGTGCTGCTGGCCTATGGCTTTGCCGGGCCGCTGGGCGGTCGGTTGAAACAGATCAACACCCATGATCAGCAGATTTTCCATTCGATCAAACAGGTGATCATCGCCTCGCTGCACGGCTATCCGCAGCCACTCGTGCTCGAAGCGGCACGTTCGGGCCTGCCGCCCGCACACCGTCCGAAACTGACCGATCTGCTCGACATGATGCGGGGACGGTAACGTGGCAGAAGCCGATCCCAAGGGCCTGGCGATTCCCGCCCCGATCATCGTCAAGAAAATCACCATCGTCGAAGGCGGGCACCACGGCGGCGCGTGGAAGGTCGCCTATGCCGATTTCGTGACCGCAATGATGGCGTTTTTCCTGCTGCTGTGGCTGCTGGGCGCAACCGAGGAAAAACAGCGCAAGGGGATTGCCGATTACTTCACCCCGACCCTGGTCAAGATGCGGCAGGGCAGCGCCGGGGCCGATGGCTTGCTGGGCGGATCATCGATCACCGATGTCGACAACTATCCCAATGCGATGGGCCAGACCGGCACCAAAAGCATCACCGTTCCGCGCGCCGCGACCGGCGGGCCGAAGGAATCCAGCGGGCGCGGCGAAGCCGATGCCGACAGGCTGCAGAAACTGCGTAAAAAGATCGAACAGAAACTGGCTGAGCGCCGCCAGGTGTCGCACTTGGCGCGGCAGGTGCGGGTGATGCGTTCGCCCGAAGGTATCCGGATTGATCTGATGGATGATGCCGATTTTTCCATGTTTGAACTGGGCACCACGATCCTCACCAAGGAAGCGCGCGGCCTGCTCGAAGTGATGGCCGATACGCTCAAGGACGAAGACGCGCCGCTGATCCTGCGCGGTCATACCGATTCGCTGCCGTGGCGCAGCGGCGTGGCGGCCAATAACTGGTCGCTGTCGACCGGCCGGGCCGAAGCTACCCGACAGGCGCTGGTATTGAGCGGTGTGTCGATGCGCCGCATCGCCCGGATCGAAGGCGTGGCCGATACCGAACCGCTGATCGGCGATAACCCGTCCGATCCGCGCAACCGCCGGATATCGCTGCTGCTGCTCGATAGACGCAGCGCGCCTCAGCCCGCACGCCCCGGCGCTGAGGCCAAGGGCGCGGACAAGACGGCGGACAGGGCACCGGGGACAATCGCGGCCAAACCGGCCGCACCAAAGCCCGGCGGACCCCAACCTTCGGCCGCCAGCGACAAGCGCCCGGCGCAGTAAACCAGCGGGCTTCATTCTTCAGCCCCAACGTCGCTTTGCCTGCCGCTGTGCCTGCCGTTGTGTCTGCCGTTGCGCGCAACAATCATTCCTTCGCCGGTGCAAAAGATTCACGGCTGGATTCGAATGATTCAATCACCATATTTTTCTTCACAGATTCAGTTTGGGGGTTGCGCGGTCCGCGACTCAAGCTTGTCCCACGCGTCGCGGGTCTTCCGCACCGTTTTGCCGACCGGTCGTGGTGATTTAAGGGTTAATCAGCCGTTGACGGGAGTCGCCCACTGATTCATCATCTAGTGGTTCGGCGCAAATCGGACCCCCAAGCCTTGGTGAAACCCCCACCGCTCCAACCGGAGCTCTCGGGAAAGGATTCGCTGGAGGTCGGGGGATTCGGTGCGCGCTGATTTGGGACCATCGGTAGCAACAACAGGCCTTCTCAAGGACCACCCTGTTGGCAAACCTGTGGACCAACCGGTATAGAACAGAATTGGAACATCAGCCCTTGCGGGGGGTTCCGATTCGGGGGACAAGTGGGGCTTCAGATGGATTTCAAAGCGAGTGACAATGTGCCGGGTGATGTTGCAAATGAACTGGATGCAGGCGCCGCTGTCGTGCCGTCCGAAGGCCCGGAAGAGGCGATGACAAAGGCGATGACCATGAACAAGGCTGACACAGGCTCTGACGCGCTGATCGCTGCCAAGGCTGGCGAAGCGCTCGTGGGCGCCATGGCCGAAGCGGCCAAGGGCGACGTGGACAGCAAAACGGTCAACGCCCGGCGCTTTACCGTCGTCACCGATAACACCCGCGATGCGCGCCTGACCGATTTCGGCAAGGAAACGCTGACCGATCGCTATCTGCTGCCTGGTGAAAACTATCAGGATCTGTTTGCGCGCGTGGCCGATGCCTATGCCGATGATCAGGCCCATGCCCAGCGGTTGTATGATTACATCTCCAAGCTGTGGTTCATGCCTGCCACCCCGGTGCTGTCGAACGGCGGCACGCATCGCGGCCTGCCGATCAGCTGTTATCTCAATTCGGTGTCCGACAGCCTTGAAGGGATCGTCAACACTTGGAACGAAAACGTCTGGCTCGCCAGCAAGGGCGGCGGGATCGGCACCTATTGGGGCAATGT